>JAUIME010000930.1 GCA_030433195.1 bacterium | reverse complement strand
AGCAGCCGGGTTCGGGGATGGGCCTCGGGCTCTTCCTCGCGCGATCGGTCATCGATCGGCTCGGCGGCGAGCTCGAGTTCGACTCGGTGCCCGGGAAGGGGACGACGGTGCTCGTGAGGCTTCCCGTGGTGCGCGGGGCCGAGGCGTCGCCGGGCGAGTTGATATGATTCTGCACCCTCTTGCCCGTCGCGAGAGGAGAGCCGGCGCGAAGAAACCCGTGCCGAGGGGAGCATGCGTCCGCCGATGCGTGCCCCTGATTGCGTGCCCCGACGTCGAGCCCCGAGTTCGAGCTCGCGCGTTCGGGCATCGAGGAGTTCAGCCATGAGCATGACCGGCGACAGCGACCCGAAGACGAACCCGAATCCGAATCCGAATCCAGTCACCCGTGATTCGGACGAGCATCCGTGCAGCATTCTGATCGTCGACGACCAGGAGATTTTCCGCGAACGACTCGCGCGAGCCTTCCGCGATCGCGGCTACGACGTTCGAACGGCGTCCGATTGCGAGGAGGCGATCGTTGAAGCGCGAGAAGACTCGCCCGAAATGGCGGTCGTCGATCTGCGCATGCCGAATTGCTCGGGTATCGATCTCGTGAAGGACCTTCGGGAGATCGATCCCTCCACACGTGTCGTCGTTCTCACGGGCTACGGCAGCATCGCGACGGCTGTCGACGCGATGCGGTTCGGCGCGAGCAACTACCTCTCGAAGCCCGCCGACGCCGACGACATTCTCGCCGCGTTTTCGCGCGCCGAATCCGATCCCGATCAAGCGACGCAGGAATACAAGGCGCCGTCGCTCGCGCGGGCGGAGTGGGAGCACATCAATCGCGTGCTCTCGGACTGCGCGGGTAACATTTCGGAGGCGGCACGCCGTCTCGGGATTCACCGGCGGTCCCTGCAGCGCAAGCTCAAAAAGCTCGCCCCGCGCGACTGACACCGCGCACGGCTTGCTGTCGGGCGGCGGTTTACGCCCTGAGTCTACGGCCCTGTGACCGTGAAACGAATCAGGGAATCGGCGCCCAGTCGAAGTAGCCGATCATCATCTCTTCCCACGTTTGCTCGCCGAAGCGGACGGTCTTCTTCGGGTCGGGGTTCGCGGGGTTGTCGGCGCTGTTGTCGAACCATCCCGTGACTTCGAGGATCGCGCCCTCCGGCACGACCAGCGGCTCGTGGAGTCGGTAGTAGAGCTGCCAGTTGAAGTCGTAGCGCGGAATGTCGAGCAGCATCTCCTCGCGTCCGTCCGGGTAACGCAAACGGTAACGAAACGCGGTGCCGCGCAGATGCATGTGCGGGAAGAACCCGAAGACCTCGACGTCGTTCTCGAAACGGTGCGCGGCGCGCACTTCGTGACGTGGATCGCCGGGCGGGATGCGGAACCGGACATTGGCCACGCCGCGCGTCTGCATCTCGCGCTCGGGTTCGCCCTCGGCGAATCGAAACGCCATGCGCGGCTGGTCGACGGCTTCCTTGCCCGTCGCCTTGTAGTGGATCTGGAAGATCAGGGACGACCCGCGCGGCAGGAACTTGGCTGTGCCTTCGGGAAACACGTTGGTCGTCTGTCCGGGCACCATGACGGCGAAGTAGCCGCCGATCCCGTCTTGGAAGTCGGGCTGCACGAGGTCTTTCTCGTGGCGTCGCGGGTATTGCACGAGGACGAGCACATGGTGCACGACTTCGGGCGCCGACGGACGGATCTCCATCGCGCGAACCCAGCGGTCCCGTTCGATCGGCAGGCGAACGCGCGCGTACTGATAGTCGATCGTCCCTTCGGCCGGAACG
>JAUIME010000146.1 GCA_030433195.1 bacterium | reverse complement strand
CCGACCACGGGAAGCGAGGCCCAGCCCGTTTCACTATCGGATGCATGAAAGCGTCTTTCCCGTCGCCAATGTATGGACGCTTCGTATACGGTGCCGACGCTGTGGGTATTCGTGAAGAGGATCGGCTCCTCCAGAAATCCCGACTCTTCGATCCAGGCGGTTCCGGTCAGTTCGCCGTTGCCATTGAGACTCGAGTAGGAGGCGAAGACGGGTCGGTAGTCTCGGCCGGTGGGCAGGATCGCAGTGACGCCCGTTCGCACAGGACCCCTGCCGATTTCCAGACTGCCCGAGCCCCGGATGATGGTGCTGTGACCGACCTCGACTCCCGCGACGTCGGTAATCGCGTTGAGCTTGCCCGGAGTTCCCTCAAATGGAATGCCCCAATCGCGGGCCCGTTTCGTGTCGGCAAGACTCAGCTGGGCCACAATCAGGAAAAGAGGAAGGACGGCGATGCCTATCAATGATCTACTCATACCAGTCGGCACCACCCTACAATCCCGACCCTCGGTGCCCAGCAAAATGTTTCGGCCTTAGGGTAGGGTGGCGGTGTTGTCTTTTGCAGGTTGGGCAGCGGTTTGAAGTTAAGCTGAAATGCTTCGTTCTTGAAAGTGTAGGCTGGGTCGTTGACCCGGCGATTCTGGTTGGGAGGCGGGTCGGCGACCACGCCCAACAAATTTGGAAAGCAAAGAGACTGTTTTATAGATCGTAAGCGCTCGCGCTGTGCCGCGTCTGATCTCCCTATGCGGCATGGCGCAAGCGCCAGCCCTACGATTAGAAGGAAATATTGAACACTTACTTAGCGTCCAATTGCTGCAGATTAGGCTAGGCTGCCAGGTCACCTTCTGATTCAAGAGTTTGGAGCTTGCTCAACGCGTGCTTGCGGGTAGAAAGAACTCCTGCATGCATAGATTGAAACGGAGCGGGACGATCGTAATGGCTGTGGTGGGGCTCGTCGTCTGGACGCTGGCCCTTCCGTTAGACGCTCAGCCGAAAGCCTCCCGTCCCAACATCGTGCTCGTCATGGTCGATGACCTAGGCTGGACGGGCTTTAGTGGATACGGGTCCGACCTGCACCGAACGCCGCATATCGACCGTCTCGCGGCACGATCGATGAAGTTCACCAGCGCCTACGCCAGCGCGTCGATTTGCACGCCAACCCGGGCGGCTCTGATGACGGGCAAGTACCCGGCTCGATTGAATATGACGATTTGGCACGAGATGGCCCGGACACCCCAGCAGAACCGAAGGCTCATTCCGCCGGTCGTGGAGGGCAATCTGCCGCATGGGGAAGTGACCTTGGCGGAAGTCCTTCGCGAGGCCGGGTACCATACGGGGCACGTGGGCAAGTGGCATCTTGGCGAGGCCTCCCACTATCCCGAGACCCACGGATTCGACTTTTCGTTCGGAGGCAGTTTTTGGGGCGCTCCGGCGACCTTCCATTTCCCTTACCGGGGGACCTGGGGCAGCGGAACGCGGGCCCACCCGCGCTACATCCCCGGCATCGACGCGCGGGAGGATCGGGAGGGGGAGTACCTGACCGACCGGCTGACAGATGAGGCGCTGGGATTCATCGAACGGGCGGCGGGCGAGCCGTTTTTTCTCTACCTGTCCTATTATACGGTCCATACCCCGATCGAGGGAAAGCCGGAGGTGGCGGAGCGGTATGCCGGATTGGCGGACAAGGCCCGCGACCATCGCAACGCCCACTACGCGGCCATGCATGAGTCGCTGGACGACAACGTGGGCCGGCTTATCGGCAAGCTCGAAAGCGAAGGCCTCGCGGAGAATACGGTAGTCCTCATCACCTCTGACAATGGCGGATTTATCAATCTCTATGATGGGCAGACCGTGACTTCGAATCGGCCGAGGTCTTCCTCCGGCGGGCGAACGCCGAGCGCGTGGAATCCGTCGTCCGAGAACAATGCGGTGGAGTGGCAAAGGACGCAACGCCCCGGACCGGTGAACACGCCGAGTCCCATGCGTTGATTCGGGGTCAGGGCGCCCATGTCACCGCCGTTGAAGGCGTCCCATGGAGTCTGGTTCGGGACGAGCGCGCGTTGGTAGGTCGCAAGCGAAATCGCGATGCGCTCGGCCGTGATCGCGGGGTCGCCGAACGCGTCTTCGAACAACGAAGGATAGTCGGGATGCGCGGCAAGGGCGGCCGCGACGTCGGGCGGAAGATCGCTGGCGATGGCGAGCGGACGCACGTCTTCGAGCTTCGCGACGATCTCGGGCCAATCGCGATCCATGTGCGCCATCTCGACGTCGGAGAGCGGCGGACCGACGGCCTGACTCTCGAGCGCGGCGTTCGCGGCCAAGCTCGGCGCGCCCGTCTCGGGATCGACGAAGTCGTCGGTCGCGCGGCCGTCCCAGAACAGCTCGCGGAAGTACTGCGCGCCGATGAACGACGGCGTGTTGCGTCCCGTGACCTGACGATCGAAGCCGAAGTCGGGATGCGGTTGGTAGTCGTCGTCTCCATCGGCGAACACCACGCCCGGTGAGCCGAACACGTCGTCGGCGTTGCCGGGGATGCCGTCGAATCCGGGCGTGCGGACGAGGCGAGGATCGCCGCCGCCGAACTCGGGTCGATGGCACGTTCCGCACGCGACGGAGTTGTCGCTCGAGAGCTGCTCGTCCCAGAAGAGGATCTTGCCGAGCACGGTCTTCTCGGGCGTGATCGGGTTTCCGGCCGGCGCCGTCGGCGCGGGCAACGGCGGAATCGGTGGCGGAGGCGGAGGTTGGCCGATCGCCGTCGCGTCGAGATTTGTCAGCGCGGGTGCGACGAGCGCCAAGGCGACGAGCGCGATGCGCCCCCACGCGGTGCGTAGTCGTTCGCCGATCGAGCGACTTTCCAAACGCGGCTGCCGGGATCCTGCGTTCCGTGGACTCATGGTGTCCCTCCTGTCGAGTGTCCGGTGTTTCGTGGTGCTCCCTCGATGTAGGGACTCAACGGTACGGCGCGCGTCATGAGAACACGATGAACGCGGGCGGGTTTCTCGGAAAAATCACCCGGGAGCGCGAATCGAGTCGTGGATCGCGGAAGCCGATACGCTTCTCATCGCGTTTTCATGTTCGGGCGGGTAATCTTTGCGGACGTCCGGGGGAGGGCCCCGGCTCTCGGATAGCCCGTTCATATCGAGAGCGCTGACAAACGATCCCCTTCACGAGGCCCCGAAGCACGATGCGCGTTCTGGTCGTCGAGGACTACGATTCGATCCGCAAGTCGGTCGTGAAGGCCCTTCGCGAGGAGGGCCTCTCGGTCGACGAGGCGGCGGACGGCGATGCGGGGCACGCGATGGCACGCGGGGCCGGCTACGACGTGATCGTGCTCGATCTCATGCTGCCGGGGATCGACGGGCTCGAAGTGTTGCGGCGATTGCGCGAAGACGGCGAGAGTTGTCACGTGCTTCTGTTGACGGCGCTCGATGCGGTCGACGATCGCGTGCGCGGCCTCGATCTCGGGGCCGACGACTACCTCGTGAAGCCGTTCGCGATGGACGAGCTCATCGCGCGCGTGCGTGCTTTGCTGCGGCGCGCCTACGCGAAGAAAGCGCCGACGATCACGATCGGACACGTCGAGATCCGAACGAGTGACCACAGCGTGCTCGTCGACGGCGAGCCCGTCGAGCTCACCGCGCGCGAGTATGCGTTGCTCGAGTACCTCGCGCATCGCGTCGGCGAAGTCGTGACGCGTACGGAAATCTGGCAACACATCTACGACGAGCAGTCGACCGCGACGAGCAACGTCGTCGACGTCTACGTCGGGTACCTGCGCAAGAAGCTCGATGCGCCCGGAAAGCCGCGCATCCTGCACACCCGCCGCGGCGAGGGATACATCTTGCGCGAGGAGACCGCGTGATGTCGGCGCCGCGTTCGCTACGAACTCGACTGATCGTGGGCACGATTGCAGGGATCACGTTGTTCCTGGCCGCGGATGGCGTGTTGGTGTACGTGCTCGTGAAGAGTCGGCTCGTCGCCGAGGTCGACCGGTCGCTCGAGTCGATCGCGAAGTCCCTCGTCGCCACCGTCAACTTGGAGCTCGGCCGGCGGCTGCGCGACGGGCGCCCGCGTATCGAGGACGATCTCGGCATTCCCGCCAAGGCACACGAAGTCGACGCGTTGTTCCAATGTTGGTTCGAGGACGGGACCGTGCTCGTGCGATCGGTGGAGCTCGGCGATCGCGAGCTGCCGCGTTTGCCGGCCGGCGACGAAGCGGTCATCCGGCCGATCGACATGCCCGACGGATCGCGGGGGCGTGCGGTTTCGCTTTCGATCGTGCCCGGACCGGATCACGCGCGCGAAGGCGAGCGCCCGCGCCGCGGTCGAGATGGCGAGCGTCCGCCGAGGCGACCGCATCCCGGCGTCGATGCCGAGCGCCGGCCCGTGGCCGATCGCGATCGACCGCCGCGACGAGGCGACGACGATCGACGTCCACCGGGCGCGAGGCTGCGTCCGGGCGGCGGCCGACAGCGCGTCGAGATCGTCGCCGCACGCGACCTCGGCACCGTCGAGACGACGCTTCGTGATCTGCGCTCCGTGCTGCTCATCACGTGGCTCGCGGCAAGCGGCGGGTGTGCCGCGATCGTATGGGGGGTCGTCGCGCTCGGTCTGCGACCGATCGGGCGGTTGCGTTCGCAGCTCTCGAAGGTCGACGAGCGTCGTCTCGATCATCGCTTCGCGGTCGATCGGGCGCCCGCCGAACTCGTCCCCGTCGTCGATCAGCTCAACGCGTTTCTCGCGCGCATCCAAGAGGCGTTCGATCGCGAGCAGACGTTTGCCGCGCACGCCGCGCACGAGTTGCGCACGCCGCTCGCGGGATTGCGTTCGACGCTCGAGGTGACCGCATCGAAGCCGCGCGAGGCGGAGGACTACCGCGAAGCCGTCTGCGATTGCCTCGGGATCACGATCCAGATGCAGTCGGTCGTCGAAGCGCTTCTCGAACTCGCGCGTCCCCTGCGTCCCGACGCCGCGAGTGCGACGACCGACGTCTCGCTCGCCTCGCTCGTCGACGGCGTCTGGCGCTCGCTCGCGACCGAAGCCGCGGCCCGCGAGATCCACCTCGAAAACGCGATCGACACCTCGCTCACGGTTCGCACCGACGAGCGCTTGTTGACGCGCGTCGTCACCAACCTCGTCGCGAACGCCATTGCACACGGCGATGCCACGAGCGATATCCGGGTCGCAGTCACGGTCCACGAAGACGGCACGGTCGACCTCGTCGTCGGCAATCGCCTCGACGACGCCCCGGACGAGCTCGCCGAACGAGCCTTCGACGCCTTCTGGCGCGCCGACACCTCGCGCACCTCCCGCGCCCACGCCGGCCTCGGCCTCGCCATCTGCAAGCGCATCGCCGGCGCCCTCGACCTCACGATCACCGCGCGTCACGAAGTCGGCTGGTTCGAAGTCCGGTTGCAGGGCCTCGCGACGCGGTAACTCGAAAATCCCGTGCAACCGTTCGGCGATCGGTCCGTCGAATACCTGAAGCGGCAGCAGATCCGCTGCGCGGAGCAAGCCGAAGGGAAGGGCGACACCATGGAGTTCATCGACGGGGGGATGTCGTCGCTAGCCTATCGGAGCTCTTGCGTCGGGTCGAGCGTGGCGATGAGTTCGTCGTCACGGTCGAAGGCGAACCCATGGCGAGACTCGTGGCCTTTCGGCCGGATCGGTCGGGCGGGCAATGGAGGGGAAAGGTGCGCCTACGTGAGGACTTCGAGGATCCATTGCCTGGCGATCTCTTCGACTCTCCACCCGAGCCCGCCTGAAGCCTGTGTTGCGCCCGCCTGTAAGTTGTGTCGCTGCAGTCCCTTGTGGGATCGCACCTTCCCCTAATCAAAGTCTCACCGATCGATGGTCTTCTTCTCACTCGGCTCGATGCGTTGGTTGCGTCGACACCAGGACCGTGAGGCCGGGTCGACGCGATGGCGCGGCGCCGACGTGAGAAACGAGGACCGGGAGAGGCATGTCGATCAAGCGGGAGCGCATCGGCGACGTGTTCGTCGTGCAACCAGGTGAACGACTCGACGTCGGAACGGCGTCGGAGTTCGAAGCGGCGGTGCAGGAAGTGCTCGACGGCGGCGTTCGCAACGTCGTCTTGGACCTTTCGCGCGTGACCTACATCAGCAGCGTCGGACTCGGGACGTGCCTCAAGTGCGCGAAGCTCGCGCAGGCCAAGCAAGGGCGCGTCGTGGTCGCAGGCCTCACCGAACCCGTGCGAAAGGTCTTCGAGATCAGCGGTTTGACGAACCTCTTCTCGATCTTCGCGAGCTACGAAGACGCACTCGCGTCGTTCGACTCGGCGGCTACCGCAACGACGGCGATGCCGAAGGGAATGGACCCGCTGACGCTGCCCGAAGAAATCCTGTTGCTCGCGCTTCGCGATGGCGACGGCAGCTTCGTCGATCTTCCCGAGCACTCGCTCGATTACGCGCTCGCGGGCGCGGTCGTGATGGAGCTCGCGATGCGGCGCCTCATCGACAGCGATGCGGAGCGCGTCACGGTCGTCGACGGTTCGCCGGTCGGCGATCCGATTCTCGATCCGGCGCTCGGTGCGATCGATCGCGCACGCGAGAGTCACGACACGCAGTGGTGGGTCGAGACGCTCTCGCACGAGGCCGAGACGATTCGCGGTCATGCGCTCGAGCGCCTGATCGACCGCGGCATTCTGAAGCGCGATCAGCAGCGGCTGCGCTGGGTCTTCGGCAAGCGCCGCTACCCGGTCGTGAAAGATGCACAGCAACGCGAGGTGAAGGAGCGCGTCCTCGCGATCATCACGACGGACGAAATCCCCGAACCGCACGATGTCGTGCTCATCGCGCTCGCCGATGCGTGCGCGGTGTTCGACGCGATCATCGACCCCGACACCATGCTCGAGCTTCGCCCGCGCATCGCCGAGATCGCGCGGATGGATCTGATGGCCCAGTCGATGAGGCAAGCCCTCGTCACGACCCAGGCGCGCGACCGACGCGAAGGAGATGTCCCGAATGTCGAGCCCGCTGTTCGAGAACGAATCTATGACGGAACGAGCGGCAAAGTCGCGTCTTCCTGAGATGCGCGATTCCGGCACCGACACGCACGAGTGGAGCATCGCGCCCGAGATCGACGAGGTCGCGGCGCTCGTTCGTGAAGCCGCCGCCGTTCTGCAAGAGCACGGCGTGACGGGCGAGCCTCTCTATACGGCGCAACTCGCCATCGAAGAAGTCGTCTCCAACGTCGTGCGTCACGGCGCGTGCAAGGAAGGACGCGGCGTCAACATCCACGTCGACATCGACGACGACGAGATCCGCCTCACCGTCGAAGACGAAGGCCTTCCGTTCGACCCCTCCTGCGACGCCCCCGCACCCGACCTCGACGCCCCGCTCGAGAACCGCCGCGTCGGCGGGCTCGGCGTCCACCTCGTCAAGCAGATGGCGAGCCGCTTCGACTACGCACGCGACGGCGAACGCAATCGCATGGAAGTCGACATCGACCGCGCCGCGAGCTGATTGACGCGAGCTCACCCACGAAAAACGCCCGCCGGATCGTGGGATCCGACGGGCGCTTTCTGCGTTGCGCGGAGCAAAGCCCGGCTGGTGTCGTGTCGTTGCGCTACGCGTGATTCGACTCGATGCGATGCGATCGGCTAGCGCAGGCGAACTTCGAAGAGCTGCGTTTCGCCGTTGTTGTCGTCCACTCCGTCGTTGTCGTTGACGATGAGGGCGCGGCCGTGGCGCAGGATGGCGAGGCCTTCGACCTTCTCGACCGTGAGGCCGCCGAAGTCGAGGTCGCCTTCCGCGAGGAGGTCGCGCACGAGGGTCTTGTCGTTGACGTCGTCGAAGGCGGGCGTCGCCGCATGCGGCTCGAACGTGACGCCGTCGAGATCGAACGACGTGACGAGCTTCACGGCCGCATCCGGGCCGCCCTGGTTGTCGCGCTCGAGCACGTAGAAGCGATCGCCGTCGAGGGCGAGCTCGGACGAACCGACCCAGCCGCCCGCGTCCGACGTCGGAGCTTCGAGCGGATAGTACGCGAACGTCCACTCCCCGGTCGCGGTGTCGTAGCGGCCGATGCGCGCCCGATCGCTCGGATCGCCGGCATCCTGCCACGCGCGCTGGAACGCGACGTAGACGACCTCTTCTCCTTGACGACGGCGCGGCGAATCGACCGCGACGCCTTCGAAGCCGAAGCGCAGTTGATCGCGAGTGAGCTCGATCGGCAGCAGCACGACTTCCTCGATGAGGCCGTGCGACGAGACGCGCACGAGCAGGTTCGGACTCTCGAACGGCTCGTCGTCGTCACTGACTCCGTCGACGAGGTTGCCGGCGCCTTCCGATGCGACCCAGAATCCGCCGTGGCGGCGCGCCGCAAGACCTTCGATGTCGAGGTTGACGGTGTCGTCGTCGTTGACGTAGTCGGTCGGATCGAAGTCGTCGGTGCCCGGGAGCTGCGCCTTCAAATCTTCGAGCGCTCCGAGCAGAACGCCGTTCGAATCGTGCAGCACGATCTCGTCCGTGATTTGCGTCGGGCGATCGCTGTTGCCGCGTCGCTTCATCTCGTAGATGCGGCTCTTCTCGTAGTAGCTGTCGTGCGCGGCGTAGAGTCGGTTGCTGCGGCGAGGATCGGCCGAGAGCGCACCGAGCGCGCCCCACGGGATCGGCGTGCCGTCGTTGCGATCGCGCGAGTAGATCGTCGGGTACGAGACGCGGTCGCGTTCGAGGCGGTAGATCATGAGCGACGCGCGGATCTTGTCGTCGCGCGAATCCTCTTCGCAGGCGACGACGAGCAGGTCGCGCTCGGGAATCGCGAGCAGCCCTTCGGGCGCGACGCCCGTCGGGAGCACCTGCAAGAAGCGCGGCACCGGGCAGCCGTGGCGACGATCGCGAAGCTCGAACACGACGACGACGCTCGAGCGCTCGGAGCCGACGAACAGGTACTCGCTACCGTGACGGCCGTGGCCGTACTTCGAGTAGAGGATGGCTTCGGGCTCGTTGCCCTTGTTCTCGGAGCGGCTTTCGGGATAGTGGCCGAACCGCGTGACGAGGTGTTCGACCGAGTTGCCGGCTTCGAACAGCACGTTGCCGTCGGTGTCGAAGAGCGTGAAGCCGCGGCTACCGCCGTCGAGGTCGCCTTCGTCGGCGGTGCCGAGGATGTCGTCCGACACCCAGGTCACGGCATCCGGCTCGCGCAGCACGGCGTCGAGCGAATCATTCGGTTCGATGAGGTCGTTCTCGTTCGTGTCGACGTTCTCGAGATCGGCCGCGCCGCACGAGAAGTCACCGGTCACCATGCCGGTCGCGAGATCGACGAGCACGACGTGGTTGTTTTCCTGCAGCGTCACGGCGCAGAGGTTGTCACCGTTGATCGCGACGTACTCGGGCTCCGGGTCGGTCGGGTAGAGATCGGCGATGCCCGTGAGGTCGACGTCGCTCTTGGTCCACGTCATCACGTCACCGGCGGTGTCGACGATGACGAGGAAACCGGCCGGAAGCTGCGGCGGTGCGCCATTGCCGAGATCTTCGTCGCGCTCGTTC
>JAUIME010000929.1 GCA_030433195.1 bacterium | reverse complement strand
GACGAGATTCCGAGGCCGTGCGTCTCGCCGAGCCCCGGCTCGGTCTCGTGGTCCCGCACGCCGTCGGCATCGACCCACGCGAGCTTGCCGCGCGCCGGCTCGTCCGTGCGGAAGTTCACCACCCACGCTCCTTCGCCATCGGGTTCGATGCTTCGATCGAAGAGCCGCGGCGCGACGTCGTCGACCAGCCCTTCACCCAGGCGCCACAAGAAGTCGAGGTGCTCGCTGCGACGCGCGTTGAGTCCTACGAGATCGTCACCGAACGCATGCTGGCCGACGAGGAAGTCGATCCCGCGTTCGAGATACTGCGGATCCCGCGTCACGTCCCATGCGAACGCGTAGAGTTGGTACGCCGGGTGGAAGTTGTCGCCCTGCGATCCGCACGCCTCGGGAGGCGGCGGCGCTTCGCAGCCTTCGAAGATCCGGACCTGGCTCTCGCCGATCGTTCGGCGCGACGCATCCTCGGGACACGCCGAGTACAGGTACTCGTGGAAGTAGTGTTCCAGATCGAGGACGCGCTGACGCACGACGGGCACGTTCGGGTCGTCGGACACGGCATGGAACGCGTAGTTCCACATCGCCGTCGGGAAGATGCTGAACAGATGAAACTTCGGCTCTTCGTTGCGTACGCGGTCTCCGCCCGCGAAGAAGAAGCGACGCGAATCACGATCTCCCCGACCCGGCTCGTCGGCCCAACCCTTCGGCTGTACCCCGCCGCAGATTCGACCGAAGTCGTAGCGCGCGTCGAGCACGGCCTTCATGTAGCGTTCGATCGCCTTGCGCACGTCGTCCGGTTCGTACGGCAAGAGGGCGACCCGATCGTCGATGCGCGCGACCTCGTCGAGGAAACGCGAGCCGAGCATCCCCACGTGCATGAGCTTGGACTGCACGCGCGTGTTGAGGTATCCGACCGCGACGCGAAGATCGAACGCCACGGCCTCGATCTCGTCGAAGAACGCGTCCTTGTAGCGTTCGCGCCCCGTGAAGTAGTAGAGCAGCGGAAGGTGCCGGCTGTGTCGGTGCGCGCCGTCGAAGCGATGCCCCTTCGCGACGAGAAACTCGCCCTCGTTCGCGGCCATGACGACGGGATGACTGCCATCGGTCGCAAAGACGAAATCGTCGCTGTGTGCGACCGCGAGATCCGATCGGTAGTCGGCCCACGCGAGCGCCTGCAGCCAAGCCCACGATTCGCCGGTGCGCAGGTAGTGCACGAAGTCGTGGTGCGCGTGATCGTGCTGGTTGTTGCCGCCGCCCTGCGTCGTCGCGAAGAATCGCACGCGGTACGACGGCACGTCGATCGGGTCGACCGTCGCGTCGACGCCGAATCTCGCGTACCACGCATTCTGGTCGTCGACCGAGATGAGCTTGTCCGACAGCACGTCGGCGCGGTTGATGTCGTCGAGGTCACGAGGGCGCGCCACGACGGGATACTGCGTGTCGAAGACGTCGCGGTAGGCATCGTGGCTTCCGCTGTGGAAACCGAGCACGAACTCGCGCGTCTCGTGGGAGCCGAAGTCGAGCGTCCACGGTCGGCCCGTGTGCGGCGCGAACAAGCCGAGCACGACGCGCCCCGCACCCGTCATCGTCATCGAGACCGGCCAGAGCTGCGACGCATGAAGCACGCCCGCGCTGACACCGGCGCCGCTCGGGTCCGAGAGGTTCGACCAGTTCACGAGTGCGTAGTGCTCGCGGGGTGACTCGGCGATCGGCTCGCCGTTCATGAGCACGACCGTTCCCTCTTGCGCGTACGTCTCGGTTGCGGGGTCGTACGCGACCGGCGG
>JAUIME010000928.1 GCA_030433195.1 bacterium | reverse complement strand
ATTTCGGCTCCGAACACGACGATCTCGCGCCGCTGCAATGCGCGCCGAATCGCGGTGCGATTCTCGATGAGGATCGCGTCGTGCACGGGGAACGCGGATGCTTCGGTCTTCTGCCGCGCGTCGGGTTGCGTCTTGTAGTCGCCGGGGCGATACGGCGCGGTGGAGAGCGTCGCGGCCCCATGCTCCGCCATCAGCCGGACCGCACGGATGAAGTTCGAACCCGCATCGCGGCCGCCGTTGATCTGGTTGTACACGAAACGCGGACTGAAGATACGGCTCGGCGCGTCGGGCTTCCACCCTTGGTCGCGTGCCTCGACATAGCTCTTGGCGGCGTAGGCGACGGCCCACGCGACACAGTCCTGCATGCGCTGCGTGCCGACCTTCGGCACCCACGGACGCAGATCGACCGCCGGCTGTTCGATGAGCTCGATCTCGGATGGGACGAAGGGTTCGAGACCGTCGAGTTCCTCCCGTGTCGGATCGATGGCACCCGTCTGCGCATCGGCACGCGGCGTTGCCACAACCAACCCCAGTACGATTCCGAGCAGCCAGGCCACCGCCCGTCGCTCGGCTTGCATTCGAACCACGCTCATCGTCGCTCCGTCTCGGTCTCGTCGTTTCCGTCGACTCGGGCGCTCGGCGCGAAACCGGTGCAGGCGTCCGAGATACTCACTCGCAACGGAGACTCTATCGATCGGTTCGGACGCTCACTGGAGCATCTCGATCGCCGTGAAAGCGCACGGCATCGACCACGTCGTGACGGATCGCATCGGGCTCGGCATCGAGCAACGCGGGAATCATGTAAGGGTACGCGCCTTCGTACGGTTGCAGAATCCGAAGCCGGATGCCACGCGCAGCGAAGGACGGCGCATCGTAGAGCGACGCGCCTCCCGAGAGATTGACGTACTCCGACGCGCCCGCGGCCTCGGCGATCGCGAGGATCCGTTCCTGACCGCGCACATCCTCGGGGATCCCGAAACTCGAGCTTCGAACGAACTCACACTCGATCCCGATCTGTGCGAGCGTGCGGCGAAGATGGCGTTCGAGGTAGTCGACGGGGCGCCCTGTGCAGTCGTCGATCGTGCGGCGAAGCGAGCGGCCGTCGTCGTCGCGGTCGAACCACCGCGACCAGGCGCTCGTGCGTTCGTGCATGATCGCCGGGGCATCGGACGCGAATGCCAAATCGCGAATTCGCGTCGAGCGCGCGCTGGGTTCGAGAGGGAGCGTGAGCCAGCGCTCGGGGCCCCCGGCGGACCCGGCCGCGGGAAGCTGGCAGCGATGCACGCGACCACGACGCGGGAACTGCACACAGTCGTAGACGACGAAGCGATCGACCGCAGCGAACAGGCGGAAGTAGCCCGCATACGGATAGAAGTACGGCTGCATGATCGCGACGCGTCGACCCGCCATGGTCGCCTCCTCCGACTCGGCAAGCGCCGCCGACTCACGATGCGACGACGTCCGATCCCTCTCGGATCGACCCCGCAGCGCCCCCGACTCGAGCGGATTCTCGCCTGCTACCCGACTCCATGGCACTTCGCGCCAATACCTTGACATCCGATGCATCAGTCTCTAATGCATTAGATCCTGTCGAACCCGGTGACCCCCATGCCCCGACAACCCGAACCGCCGAGCCCCGACGCCGACGACCGCTTCGATCCCGAGATCCGCAAAGGGACGACCGAGACCATCGTGCTCGCAGTGCTCGCCGACCCCGCGCACACGGACGGACTCCACGGCTACGGGCTCATCGCGAAGATCCGCGAGCTTTCCGACGACCGGTTCCTG
>JAUIME010000145.1 GCA_030433195.1 bacterium | reverse complement strand
GGCGCGAGGGGTGCGAGTCCGTGCTCGCTCGATCGGGACTCGACCCGAGACGTGACAGGGGCGAAGTCGGATCCGACAGAACCCGGCACCCGCAGAATGCCGAGGCGCTCGAATCCGGTTCAGAAAGAATCGAAAACCGGAACGAGGAGACCGACAGCCTGTGGGGACCCGCGGATCCGAGCGAATCGCGTGGCAACGCCGTACGTGGTGCGCGACCACCCTACCGGATCGTCGCTGCGACTGCGACCCTTGCCCCGCCTCGCGTGCAGGGAGGTTTACGTCGGCCGATGCTCACGGTACGCTCGCTGTCGTCCGGTCGAGGGGACTCGGACCGCACCGGCGCCGCCAGGGCCCGGTGCTCGATCATCCATATCCAACAGGAGCCGTATGATGCGTCGATTCATCGGATTTGTCGTCGTCACGATTACCGTTGCGCTCGCCACTGCCCACGCCGTGCGGTCGCAAGAGACGCCGTCCACGCCGGATCCGGCCGCGACGATGGAAGCGTTCATGAAGTACGCGTCGCCCGGGCCCGAGCACGAAGCGCTCGCGCCGCTCGTCGGAGAGTTCGACGTCACGCTCAAGGTGTTCATGGGCGGGCCGGGCAGCCCCGCGATGGAGTCCGCCGGCACCGCCTCGGCGCGCTGGGTCCTCGGCAAGCGGTTCGTGCAGCAGGAGGCGAGCACGACGCTGATGGGCATGCCGTGGAACAGCCTGTCGATGACGGGCTACGATCGCGGCAAGCAGCAATACGTGACGTCGTCGGCGAATACCATGGATACGCAGATGACGACGATGTACGGAACACGTCACCGCGACTCGGGCGACCTCGTCTTCTACGGTACGCTCGACGAGCCGGCCATCGGCGTGTTCGGCCGCACGATCCGCAACGTCATCCGGTTCGGCGACGACGGCAAGTACGTCGTCGAGGTGTACGACCTGCACGTCGGCGAGGAGTACAAGGTCGTCGAGATGCACTACACGCCGAAGACGAAGGACGGGGACGCCGAGGACGAGTAGCCGATCGCGCGCAGATTACGGCACGGCGTCGCGTGGCGCCGTGTCGTGGGGCGCCGTGTCGCGGGACGCTCCTCGCACGGGTCGATACGATCGACGCGTTTTCTACTCCTCGTAGACGAACTCGCCGCCCGTTGCCGTCGCAATCTTCTCGAGCTGTGTGCGGTACCAAGCGTTCGACGAGTAGGCGACCGAGTGCACGGTCAGTTTGTGGAATCGATTGACGTCTGCGAGATGCTCGACGACGCGATTCCAGTGCACGTAGAGGCCGATCTCGGGTTCTCCCGAGGACAGCAGGTAGACCGTGTCGATGTCGGGGTCTTCGACGACGGTGAGCAGCGCGTTCCAGATGTCCTTGCGACCGGAGCACGGCTTCGACATCACGAACTGGATCGCGGCTTCGCGCGAACGGTCGTTGAGGGTGACGGGCTTGCGCTGGAACGGGTCGAGCTGGTCGGCGTAGTTGTAGACGTTGAACACGAAGTCGCCGCTCAGGCGGGCGAACACGTTCTCGAGCTCTTCGAGCGCACGCTCGTCTTTGGTCATTCCCGACTTCAGCTTGTCGCGCATCATCTGCGACTTGTCCATGAGGAACACGACGTGGTCGCTGACGACGGGGACCTTGTTGTAGGTCGCGTACTTCGCGTCGGAGGTGGCGCGGAAGTCGTGCTTGCCGCGCGGGAACGAAAAGCCCGCGCGGTTCTCGCCCCACCAGAGCTCCCATTGCGGTTTGACGGTCCACTTCTGGCGCGTGAGCTGCTGCAGTGCCACGACGGCTCGATGCGCGACCACGGGACGTCCGTCGTCGATGGCGGCGATGAGCGCGTCGATCGATGTCTTCGTGCGAATGGCGGCGAAGTTGTCGACGGCCTGCATGCGCGGCCGCCAATCCTCGTCTCGTAGTGCCGCCGACGACCAGGCCTCCGCGTCGTCAGGGTAGAGCTCGGGCGTGATGGCGAGGACGGCGCATCGCACTTCGGCAGCCTTGTCCGCGAGCGCGTCCTCGACGTTCTCGCGGTAGGCGGCCGCATCGATGCGCGCGAGCGCTTCGACGGAGTTTGCGCGCAGGTACGGATCCTTGTGGCGGGCGGTCTTCTCGAGATGGCGTGCGGCCGGCTCGTACGCGATCATCCCGAGCGACCGCGCGGCGGCGCGCCTCACGCCTTCGTCACGATCGCCGAGCGCGCGCCGCAGCGCTTCCCCGAACAAGCCCTGACCGTAGTGCCCCAGCGCTTCCGCGCACCACTGGCGAAGATGGGGGTCATGCTTGTTGCGGCGCATCTCGAGCTCGACGCGCTTGCGCGCGTAGGGGTCGCGGATCTCGGGCATGACCTCCCAGACGATGTCGCGCGTGTGCGGATTCTCGTCGCCGAGGAACTCGAGCAGGAGTTCCGCTGCGGGAACGTTGTTCATCCGTAGAAGTGCCTGGGCGCCTTCGCGACGCACCGGCTCGGAGCGATCGCGGAGCTTGTCGGCGGAGTCCGAGAGGATCACGGAACCCGGCAACTCGTCGGCGAACGACGTCGGCGCCGTCAGGGTGACGGTAACGGCGAGCAGGAAGAGAATGGCGGCCGGCGTGGCGCCGAGCGTCGGGAATGGCGCGACGCTTTCGCGATGCACCATGGGCGGCATGGACTTCATGGAGGTCTCCTCGGGGTCGTGGGGGCGCGATTGTACTCGCTCTTCGGGGAACGAGGAAGAGGAATCGGAGCGCCGAGATGCGAGATATCGCGACCATCGATTGCGCGGGACGGTACGGCTCGGTTAGGCTGTCGCGCATGAATGGATGGAATGGCGGTGTGCGCGCCCGGGCCGTCGCGTTCGTCTGGATCACGATCGCGATCACGGCCTGTGGAGGGGCGTCGCACGAACGTGCGTCGATGCCGGCGCCGACGGGACTTCACCCGTCCGGTGCCGAGTGTGCGGGGAAGACGTCGGTGACGCGTCGCGGAGACGTCGTGTCGATGCGCTTCACGCCCGACGATCCGATGGCGTCTGCCGTCGAGTACGTCGTGGATCTCGGCGACCCGTCGGTGCGCGCCGGGATGTTGCGCGTACGCGAGGCGACGACGGGAGCGACCGTCCTTTCCGAGGCGGGACTCATCTATCGCCTGAAGGACGGACGCATGGCGCCGCCCGAGGGACTCGTCGGCTTCGGCGAGCTCGAGCACGCCGTCGTGAAGGGCGGGCGCCTCGTGCTCGACGCGCGCGACGACATCGAAGACGAGCCCCGCAAGCGCTACGAGCTCTCGCTCCACGGGCGATCGCTTCGAGTGCGCATGCGCTCGCTGAACGACACGGCCCTCGCGTATGGCGACTACGCGGGAGCGACCGTGGGGCCGATGCGTGACGTCGGGCGACCGCGCGATCTGAAGCTCCCGCACATGGTCGCGTATCCCGTCACGCGCTTCGAAGGCGCTGCGGGGCCCGCCTTCGCGGGTGTCGTTTGTGACTTTCATGCGAGTCGCGCGACGGATTGGGTCTTGCCCGTCCGCTCGACCCTGCAGAACACCCTCGTCGTCGAAGACGACTCCATCCGCAACGCGTTCTCCGTAGTGTCGATGCCGATGCTCGACGAGCAGTCGATCGCGGCACCCGTCGACGAGACGTTTTGGGTGACGGTTTCCGACCGCGTGCGGGATCTGTTTCCGACGTCGTCGCATGGCCCGTCGCCCCATCGAGATCGAATGGCCGGTCGGATGGTCGCCGTCTTCGGCGGTGAATCGTCGCCGTGGCCGGATTTCCGCGAGCTCGTCGAGGCGTTCGACACGTACGGAATCGACGACCTCTTCATCTACGCGTTCGCGCACTGGACGAGTCACGAATTGTCGCCGGGGCTGCCGACGATTCGAGACTCGCACTTCGGGCCGCGGTGGTGCCCCGCACGCGACGAGAACGAGTTGCGCGCGCTCGTCGACTGCGCAACGACCTTCGGCTACGACTTCGCGCTGTACACGGTCTTCGAGTACGACGAGCATCGCCCCGATTGGTGCGAGCCGAGCGACCTCGTGCGCGGGATCTGGACGGAGGAGATGCAGCGGCGCCCGATGGCGCCATCACGCCAGATGCGCTACGCGCTTCGCGAACACCGCGAGATCCACGAACGCTACGGGACGAATGCCGCGCAAACGGACGTCATTCCGGCCTGTAGCCCGATTCTGTACGTCGACCTCGATCCCGCGCAGCCCGACAAGGAGAAGACGATCGGCGACGTCGTCGCGTCGCATCGAGAGATGTTCCGCGCGATCTCCGAGATTCACGACGGACCGATCGTGAGCGAAGGGTCGATGGGGCCGTACACGACGAACTGCGAGCTGCTCTACGCGGGGGTCGTCGATTCGGTCGACGGGATCGTGAACACGGCCTCGGGGAAGCATGCGCGCGACCTCGCGGCCGATGATCCGTTCGCACCCCTGAACTGGCACGTGGTGCCCGATTTCGTGTGGTACGCGGAGTCGCGCGTGCTGCTGCGCAACGGCAACGGGTTCTACGATCGCTTCTTCCCGGCGGCGCAGATCACCTTCCCGTTGCCGGAGGAGCTCTGCGATGCGTATCGCGCCTACGAGATCACGTACGGGCATTCACCGACCATCATCTCGAGCGGCCGACCCGACCACGAGATGTTGTTCCGCGCCGACATGATCAAGGAGTACTGGCTCGGGAGCGAGCTGACGCGTCGTATGTTGCAGTCGTCGATCGAATCCATTCGCTACGAGATCGACGGCAAGCCGCATTCGCTCGAGGAGGCGCTGACGGTCGGCGCCGACCGCGCGGCCGACGAGGCCGCGGCGCACCCGCTCGACGCGTTGCGCGATCCGCGGATCACGCTGCGGTTCACGAACGGACTCACGGTGCATGTCAATCACGGCGCCGAGCCGTGGGTCGTCACGACGCCGCTCGGAAAGGTGACGCTGCCCGAGAACGGTTTCGTCGCATCCGAAGAGGACTCGGCGTTCGTCGTGTTGTCGGGGATCCCCGAAGGCGTCGACTCGCGGATCGACTACGCCGACATTCCGGGCAAGGCGCGACTCCTCGACGGGCGCGGAGCCGTCGAGTCGTTTCGGGGCCTCACGAGTGGCGCGGCGCGGCGCCTCCACGTCGAGCTGTTCGAGCGCGGCGTGGCGCTCGTCGAGGAATCGTCCGGGGCGATCACCGTCGAGGCGCGGTCGTTCGCGTCGCGTTGAAACGTCGGCGACCGCGCGTTGCGATGAAGGCGGTCGGTCGACTAGCCGCCTTCGCCCGCGTCTGCTTTCCCGCGATCTTCGCCGGTGTCGTCGTCTTCCTCGTGATCGTCGAGGTAGCCGAGTGCGCGGAGCTTGCGTAGCCTCTCTTCGGTCGCGCGTGGCGCGCCGTCTTCGACTTCTTCGAGGGGCGGGGCGGCCGCAGCCGCGGTGTGTCGGAAGTCTCGGATTCGTTCCGAGAGGGCTTCCACGACGTCGGGATGCTGGTCGGCGAGGTTGTGGCGCTCGGCCGGATCCGCTTCGCGGTCGAACAGCGCGATCAGCGGATGGTGTTCGCTCAAGAAGCTGAACAAGACGTCCCGTTCGTTCCAGTATCCGTGCTCGCGCTCGAACCGGATGAGCTTCCATCGATCGGTGATGATGCCGGTGCGTAGGGGGCCGTGGACATCCGTTTCGGCATACAGAAGACGGTCGCTGGAGGGCGCCGTCGGCTCGGCTCGAAGCGGGTGTCCTTCGAGCTCGAGGTGGCCGTACGAAATGCCGGCCGCCTCGAGAATCGTGGGCATGATGTCGAGGAGCGGGGTCGACGTCTCGACGACGGCTCCCGCGCCCGCGTCGCGCGGGAACTTCACGAACAGCGGAACCCGAAGCATCTCGTCGTAGAGCGTGATCGCGTGGTTCCAGCTCCCGTGATCGTTGAACTCCTCGCCGTGGTCCGAAGTCACGATCACGAGCATGTCGTCCAAGCGCCCGTCGGCTTCGAGGCGGTCGAGCAGGCGGCCGATGTGCTCGTCGGTGTAGCGGATCTCGGCGTCGTACATCCGCAGGAGGAGCGCCGTGCGCTCAGGAGTCGCGGTTTCGCGTCCGTAGAACAAGTCGGAGTTGTTGACGGGCGGCACCTCGATATCCGACTCGTCGTAGAACGGGTTCGTCCGCCAAGCCTCGCCGGGGGGTTGATAAGGCGAGTGGGGATCCATGTAGTGGGCGTAGAGGAACATCCGTCGATGACGGCGCTCGTCGAGCCAGGCGATCGCACGGTCGGTCGTTTCCTCCGCGCGGAACTCGGCCTTCTCGCCGAACGCGAAGCTCGAGAAACCGCGCTCGAAACCGAGGTCGCGTTCCATGACCGAGTTCGCGAAGACGCAAGCCGTGTCATAGCCCTCGTCCCGCAGAAGCTCGGTGAGCGTCGGCATGGCGGGGGGGATCGAATGGCGCACGGCGAAGTGGATCCCGAGCGAGCGCGGATACCGCGACGTGAGGTACGAAGCGACGGATGGCAGAGTCCATGGACTCTGCGCGACCGGGCGATCGAAACGGACCGAACGCGCCGCGAGGCGGTCGAGGTTGGGCGTCGTTTGCCGCGAATGGCCGTACATCGACATGCGGTCGGCCCGTAGCGTGTCGATCGAGATCAAGAGGATGTCGGGTTGCGTGTCGGCGCGCCGTTCGATCACACGACACTCGCCGAGGACGCCGAGATTGCTTTCGGTTTGCGGAGACGCGAAGCTCGATCGGGTCGTGACGCGGACACGTCGCTCACCGAGTCCTTCGAGATCGAGGCGCAGGTCTTGCCACTTGCTATCGGGCGGAAGGACCGTCTCGAGATTCCGAGTCGCGCCGTCGTCGTCTTCGACGTCGATGCGTACGATCATCGCGGATTTCGGCGAGAGGTTCGCGACGGATCGCTCGAGGACGGGATGCCGCGAAAGGTCGACGAGGTCGGACGTCTCGAAGCGAGTCGAGAACGCGCGTCCCGGTCGGAGATCGTCGTCGATCTGGAATGCCGTGCTCTCGAGCGCCAGTTGGATGGGATCGCGAGTCACCGGCAGGAGGCGAATCTCGTCGATTCCGACGCGACGCATTTCGTCGGTCGGATCGAATCGCATCGACGTGACGATGTTCCGGGCCGGGACGTCCGGGCCGATCGGCATTTGAAGCGTTCGAAGCTTCCCGCCGCGTAGCCGAACCGTGCTCAGCGCATCGCTCGTGAAGGGTTCGTCCTCGAACCGCCAGAAGATCCCGACGTTGGTGTCGACTTCCGACGCCATTCGGACTTCCAGCGTACCGTACTTGCGGAGATCGAACGAACCGCGGATGACGAGCTGCGGGTCGATGCCGGAGGGTTCAAGGATCAGCCGGCCTCGATCGACCGACGCGTCGGCGATGTCGTGGCGTAGGGTCCAGCCCTCGGCCTCGAGCTTGCCGTTCGATTTCGTCAGCACATCGTCGCCGTCGAACGACCAGACGATCGGTTTGGCCGCTACTTCGTCTTCGTCGACGAGCTCGGGCTCGGGAGGGGCGATCGTTCGGTCGATGTACTCCACGAGACCGTCGATGGCCAGCGGCTCGTTTCGTTCGGCATCGCCGTTCGAGCAACCGGCTGCGGCGAGCCAAAGGGTCGCGAGCAGAAGCGTCGCGGTCGTGGAAAATCGGAACGCACGGGGAATCGGGGAAGGCAGGAGCACGACAACTACCTCGTCATCGGAACCGATCGAGGCCGACTCGGCCGCGCCGGCAAGGTCGCGAAAGTCGCTCGAGTCTTGCTCTCGGGAACCGCGATCGGCTCGGGGCGCCCGAGACTTCGCCAAGCCCGACGCGGCCCACGACGTCGCGCACCGCTACGAATCTACCGTGCTCGGACGCCACCGATCTCGGCATCGCCTCGATCGAAGGCCCTAGTATGGCTCGACCTCTTCCGCGTCGCAAGCGCGTCGGCCCGCTTTCGAGTGAGCAAAAAAGACGAGAAAGTCGTGCGGCTTCGAGTCGGCCGGCATCCATACGGATACGCTTGACGCTCGATCGGGCGCTGACTACGCTTCACGCGCCAACCGTGGCGCGCGAGATCCGACCGCGACGATCTCACGACCACGATCGAGGCGCCTCGAGCGCATGACTTTCGAAGATCCGCCGAACTCATGAACCTGCACATCGGGACGAGTGGCTATTCGTACAAGGAATGGAAGGGGAGCTTCTACCCCGACGACCTCGCGGCCGCGAAGATGCTCGAGTACTATGCCCAGCACTTCTCGACCGTGGAGATCAACAACACGTTCTACCGCATGCCGAGCGGGAAGGCGGTCGAGCAGTGGCGCGATACGGTTCCCGACGATTTCCGGTTCGTCGTGAAGGCGTCGCGGCGCATCACGCACATGAAGCGATTGCGCAACGTCGAAGAGGAAACCGCGTATCTCTTCGAGACGGTCGACGGACTCGGCGACAAGCTCGGGCCGGTGTTGTTCCAGCTGCCGCCCTTCTTGAAGAAGGACCTCGAGCGGCTCGAAGCATTTCTTGCGTGCGTGCCTGCCGATCGTCGCGTCGTGCTCGAATTCCGCAACGACTCGTGGGACGACGACGAGACGAAGGACGCGCTGCGGGCCGCGAACGCGATGTGGTGCATCACCGACGACGGTACGACGTCGCCCGACGACGATTTCGTATCCACGGCCGACAGTGGCTACCTGCGTCTGCGAGACGATGCGTACGATGCCGAACGCATGGCCTCGTGGGCTCGCCGCATTCGCGAACAGGATTGGACCGACGCGTGGATCTACTTCAAGCACGAAGACGAAGGCAAGGGGCCCGAATTCGCGAAGCGTTTCGCGGAGCTGCTCGCGTGAAGGCGGGGCGTACGGATCCGAGGTCGAGATGAGCTGGCGTGCGCGCCTGCGTATGCTCTGGACGACCGGTCGCGGCGTCGTGCGCGGTTTACCAGAGGCCACCGCCGATCGCGATCCGCTCGAGCTCTTCACGGAGTGGCTCGACGCGGCGCGCGAGTGCGGCGTGGCGCTACCCCAAGCGATGAGCTTGTCGACGGTGTCACCGGGGGGAGAGCCGTCGTCGCGCATGGTGATCCTGAACGGACACGGCCCCGAGGGCTTCGTCTTCTTCACGAGCTACGCGAGCGCCAAGGCCACCGACATCGATGAGAACGATCGCGTCGCCTTGCTGTTGTGGTGGGCGGTTCTCGAACGTCAGGTGCGCATCGAAGGGCGAGCGGAACACACCTCGGATGCGGCGTCGGCCGAGTACTTTCGGTCGCGCCCCCGACGCTACCGGATCGCCGCGTGGGCGTCCCCGCAGAGCGAGCCGATGGCCGGTCGCGAAGAGCTCGAAGAACGCATGCGCGCCACCGAGGAGCGCTTCCCGGGCGACGACATCCCCGTTCCGCCGCACTGGGGCGGCTTCCGCGTCGTACCGCACCGGATGGAGTTCTGGCAAGGCCGCGCCGACCATCGACACGACCGCCTCGTCTTCGAACGCGACCACGAGGGCGCGCCGTGGATCACGACACGCCTGTGCCCGTGACGGATTTCGCACCGTGCGTTTGCTTGGCGAGTCGGTGCTACG
>JAUIME010000144.1 GCA_030433195.1 bacterium | reverse complement strand
CCGCACGATGACCGAGGCGTTCGCAGCGATGGCGTCCAAGCGTGAGGAGCACTCGGTGCACTCGCGGATGGCGGCGTATCTCGTGGCCGTCGAACGCGTCGCCGAGGCGTCGAAGATCCGCGGCTGGGTGTAAGCAAATAGAGAAACGCGCGGGCGTACGCGCTCGGGCGAGCGACGGAGGGCGTCAGATGGCGATCGTCGGATACCTACAGGGCACGGACCCGCAAGTGCTCACGCGCTTGGTCGTGAGCGGCTACGATACGTTGCCGCTGTCGAACGGATACGACAACAACGGCAAGCTCGTCGGACACATCACGAGCCGCGACGGCATCCGGGTCGTCATCGGCCATCTGCACAAGACGATCCCCGTCGGCGATCATTCGCCGAAGGACATCTTGTGGAACCTGCGCGTGCACCGGATTCCGGTCGTGCTCGTCGTCGAGGAGGCGCATCGCGAGAAAGCGACCGAGCTCCTGGCCGAGATGAGCGACGGCGTTCGGTACGCTTCGGCCGACGAACTCTGCGACGTGGTGCTCGAGATCCTCGCGGAAGACGAGTAGACCGGACGACGCCGGCGCGGATCAGCGCGTCGTGTCGGCTGGAAGCTCGCCTCGCTGTCGGTACTTCTCGCGATACTTCTCGTAGAGCGCGGTCTGTTTGTCCGAGAGGTCGATCCGGCGTCCGTCGATCCACGCGTGTTCGATCTTCGTCGGCAGTTCGAACGGATCCCCGTCGCTCAAGAACAGGGTCGCCTGCTTGCCGACTTCGATCGAGCCGATGCGGTCGCCGACGCCGAGCGCTTCCGCGGGCGACAACGTGATCGATCGCAGCGCGGCTTCGCGAGAGAGCCCGTGCGCGACGCATGCGGCGGCCTCGTAGGGCAAGTTGCGCGCGTTCGCGGTGTCGAACGTGCCGGACGGGATCGTGACGGACCACTTCACGCCCGCTTCCTCGAGCCGGATCGGCAGCTCGAACGGCTCCGTGAACGACACGTCGCGGCGCGACGGCAGCCGATGCGTAGCCGAGAGGATGACGGGGACGTCGTGGCGCGTGAGCCGGTCGATGCACATCGCCGCGTCACGGCCGCCGAGGATCACGATCTTCAACTCGCGTTTCACGGCCCAATCGATCGCGGCCTCGATCTGCGTGACGGCGTTGGCCGAGACCAAGATCGGGCGCTCGCCGCGCGCGGCCGGAAGGACGGCTTCGAGGTGGAGGTCGGTCGCGAGCGTCGAGTCGGCGCTGCGCGCCGCGCCGTAGGCGAGGGCGGCGTCGAACAGCTCGTCGAGCGGTGCGGCCGGATCGCCGGTGTCGTCACCCCCGTTTCCGCCGCCGCCTCGACGTCCGCCGAAGCGTCCGCCGCCGCGCGGGAACGGCCAGTTGATGCAGAGCGCGGCGTTCCGCTCGATCGCCATGTCTTCCCAGGTCCAGCCATCGAGTCGCATCACCGTCGCGCGGCCCGAGACGAGTCCGCCGCTCGGCAGAACACCGGCCGTGAGCACGCCGTTGCGTCGCGTCACGGGAATGAGCCACGAGTCGGGATTCACGGCGACCGCGGCCTCGACTTCCGGTGTGACGCGGCCGGCTTCGGTCGTGTCGATCGTCATGTCGACGGAGCCGACTTCGGCGAGGCCGAGCGAGCTCGCGGCGCACACGAATCCGGGGTAGAGGTGCTTGCCGCGCGCATCGATCGTGTCCATGTCGCGCGCGTCGCGCATGCTCGGCCGACCCTCGCGCACTTCACGGATGACGCCCTCGTCGAACAACACCGAACCTTCCGAGATCGTCGAACCGCTCACGGTGTGGATCGTCGCTCCGAGGATCCACACGGGCCGTGATTGTGGCGCGGCCTTGGGGACGAGGTCTTGGGCGTTCGCGCGGGTCGTGATCGCGAACGCGGCCGCCGCGAGTACGAGTGCCATCAGGGATCGGATCGGGGTCGAACGGAAAGCGTCGGTCGAGAGCATCGTGATCCTCGTGGTGGTCGCCTCGGACGTCGTGTGTCTCGGGGCGGACAGGCGGTTTCGATTGCATCGTGGGTGGGCGAGGCGCCTCATCGCGCACCTCCGATCCAGTCCCCGCAACCACAGTCGCCGGGTTCGCCGCGTCGCGCGCCCGACTGGAGGCCCGAATCGAACACGTGGATGTCGGTGCGCACGTCGTGCGCGTGGTTCTCGTGACCGTCGTGACCGTCTTCGTCGTGGTGGTCGTCGTCGGCCGGTGGGCCGCCGCGTCGGTCGCGTCCGCCGCGGTCGCCGCCGCGATCGTTCTTGGCGAGGATCTTCTGGATCAAGCGCTGTCGTTCGGCCGTCGCGAGACGTCGGTGTTCGGCGTCGCGTTCGAGCGAGAAGTACTCGCGGCCGTCGATCCATGTCGAGGTGCAGCGACTCGAGTACTTCAGCGGGTCGCCGGACCAGATCGCGAAATCGGCGTCCTTGCCGACCTCGAGGGAGCCGACGCGGTCGTCGATGCCGAGTTGGATCGCGGGGTTGATCGTGACGAGCGCGAGCGATTGCTCGGGCGAGAGGCCGCCGTACTTCATCGACTTGGCGGCTTCGGTGTTGAGGCGTCGTGCGTGTTCGTTCGAATCGGAGTTGATCGATACGTTGGCTCCGACCTGGGTCATGAGCGCGGCGTTGTGCGGAATCGCGTCGATGACCTCGAACTTGTAGGCCCACCAGTCGGAGAACGTCGAGCCGCCGACAGCCGCATCGCGCACGGCTTCGGCCACCTTGTAGCCCTCGAGCACGTGTTGGAAGGTGCCGATCTTGATGCCGAACTGCTGTGCGAGCCGCGCGAGCATGAGGATCTCGTCCTGACGGTAGCTGTGGCAGTGGATCCAACGTTCGCTCGCGACGATCTCGGCCATCGCCTCGAGCTCGAGATCGCGGCGCGGCGGCATCGCGCGCCGGCGTTCCGATGGCGTCATCGCGCCGAAGCGCTCCCATGCCGCGCGGTAGTGTCGACCGGCCGCCAAGCGATCCTCGATGAGCGTCGCGACGCCCATGCGGGACTGCGGATACTCGTCGGCGATGTCGGTCCCCGCAGCGACGCGCTTGGGGTTTTCGCCGAGCGCGAACTTGATGCCGGGCATTGCGGTTTCGAGCCGCATGTCGTCGGGATGGGCCACACCCCAGCGCAGTTTGACGACGCTGTTCTGCCCGCCGATCGCGTTCGCGGAGCCGTGCAGCTGGTTCGCGGCCGTGAGTCCGCCCGCGAGCTGGCGATACCAGTTGATGTCGTCGGGATCGATGCAATCCTCGATGCGGACTTCGGCCGTGACGCGCTCGCCGACTTCGTTGACCGAGCCGCTGACGCCCGTGTGGCTGTGTGCGTCGATGAGGCCCGGCGTGATGTGGAGGTTCGATGCATCGAGCTCACGCTCGTCGTCGCGTGCCGGGGCGCCATCGGCCGGTCCGGCGTAGGCGATGCGTCCGTCGTGAACGATCAACACGCCGTTCTCGACGATTCCCGCTTCGGCCGACGTCCAGATCGTGGCGCCCGTGATGTAGAGGCTTTCGCTTGCGGGGGCTTCGGCGAGGCCGTAGGCGCCCAGTGGAAGCACGTCGCCGAGCGCGGGCTCGGTCTCGGACGTGGTTTCGTCGGTGTCGTCAGTCGGTCGGCCGCGTCGCTCACGGCGTTCGCCGCGCGCGGGTTCGTCTCGTTGCGCGTCGGCGTCGGCTACCGTGGCGTCGTCGGTGACGGCCTCATTCGGCGGCGAATCGAGGACTTCGGCGTCGGCGATCGCCGGCTCGCCGGCGTCGTCGGATGCGGGGTCGGTGGCCTCGTCGGCGGCTTCTTCGGACTCGTCGGGATCGTCGCCTTCGACCGGCGGGGCCGGCGGGGCGGTGAACGCGATCGATTCGCCCGTGGGCGTGATCAGCGTGCCGCGCAAAACGTCCCCGTCGATCCAACCGCGCAGCGCGAAGACGCCCGGCGCGCCGAGGTCGTCGCCGTCGAGCGTGCAGCGGAACGAGGCGATCGACACGTTCGTGTTGCGGGCGGTGACGTCGGTCTCGCCGCGCTCGGCACGGATACGCTTGGCGCCGATCTCGAGGGTCAACGCTCCGCCGAGCGCTTCGGCATCGAGCGTGTACGTGCCCGCCATCGGTTCGGTCTTCACCGGTTCGACTTCGTGCGCGCGGCCCGCGATCCAAACCGAGCGGATCGTGGCGTCGTCGTCGAAGAGGTCGCCCTCGACCACGACCAGGTTCGCGAGGCGCCCGGGCTCGATCGTCCCGATGCGATCCGCCACCCCGAGCCACTCGGCGGGCTTCGTCGTGAGCATCGCGAGCGCGACATCGGGATCGACCCCTTCGCGGACGATACGACGGAGACGGTCGAGGAACGAGCCACGATCGCGCGCGTCGCCCGAGGTCAACGCGACGTCGACACCGGCTTCGAGCAGTCGCTTCACATTCGAGGGCGCGCGGTCCCAGCTCATGAGCGTGCGCAGGTCGACGCGTTCGGCGCGCGTCACGTCCGCAACGTCGGGCGTCTCCGGAAAGGCGAGCGGAACGAGGAGCGGTCGACCCGTGGCTGCGATCGCGTCGAGACGACGAAACTCGGTGCCGCTCCCCAGCAGGATCATCGGTCGTTGGAACTCGTCGGCGATCTTCGCGGCGCGCAAGAGCTCGAGCTCGCTTCGCGAGTCGAACAGGATCGGCGTGCCCGTCGACCCGGCCGGGCCGATCGCTTCGAGCGCGTCGCTCGGCGCGAGCGGCTCGAACCGCGCCGGGTCACGCGTGATCGCGTCGCGGCAGTCGTGGTACCAGTCGGCGTCGGAGAACGTCTGGCGCAAGAGTGCGATCGCGCCCATTTGTGACGTCGGATAGCGCGAGCCCGAATCGCTTCGGAACGACGCGCGGTCGAAGGACATGGTTTGGTAGACGTCGTCGCGGACGACTTCGACTCCGGCCGCGGCGAGATCGGATCCGGGATCGGCGAGCGTCACGATGGCGGCGCGTCCGCGGAGATTGCCGTCGCGAGGCGCGATGGCCGCGGCCGCGAAGCCGAGCTCACGCAGCGCGCCGCGTGTGTCACCGTCGAGGCCGGCGCCGTCGGTCGCGCGACGCTGCGGCAGGATGCGGCCGGGGTGCGGATGGTTGCCGCGCGCGTCGGCGGGAGGCGCCGGCGCGTCCACCGCGACGTGCGACTCGACGAACCCCGCGTAGATCGTGTGCCCGGACAGATCGTGAACACGCGCGCCCGCCGGGACGGCGCCGTTCGCCGTCACGGAGCGCACGAGGCCGTCGCGGATGACGATCGTCGCGTTCGCAATTCGCGCACCGGGGCGCGGTACGACGGTCGCCCCCGTGATCGCGTGCCAGCGCGGATCGACGTGGCGCGGGCCTCGTTCGGGGGCCGGTTGGGCGAGCGCGGCGGCAGCCGTGCAGAACCAGATCGCGAGCACGGCCGTCGCCGCCCGGCGCGACACACGCGCGAGGTCGCGGCCCGAGGCGACCAGGAAGGGGACGAGTCGCGGGTCTTCGACCCGGCGTCGGTACGTCATCGTCAGATACCCCGTCGTTGTCCATGCGCCGCGGCGCCGCGGCTTCGCGTCGTCCGTGCGCTTGGGTGTGAGTGGGTGGCAGCGTCAGTACGTTGCAGCGTCTCGAGATACGACGAGCCAGCGTCTTCTCTCCGGTGCCGAGCCCGAATCCCGAGGTTCGAGGGATACGAATCCGTCCGATACGAAGGATCATCGGCAAAGTTCCCGCCCGAAGTGCAGTTGCGGCTTCGATCGACCGATGTACACTCCCGAGTCCATCCAAATCGAGAATCCCCGACCCGAAAGAGGAGCGTCGTGAGCACCGACGTCCAAGCGGTCGCGGCGCGCATCGCCCACGAAACGGCACGACGCCGGACCTTCGCCATCATCAGCCACCCCGACGCGGGGAAGACCACGCTCACCGAGAAGCTACTGCTCTACTCGGGCATGATCCGCACGGCCGGCATGGTCGCGGGCCGCAAGGGCAACAAGGCGGCCGCATCGGACTGGATGGGCATGGAACAGGAGCGCGGCATCTCGATCACCGCCTCGGCGATGCAGTTCCGCTACAAGAACACGGTCATCAACATCCTCGATACGCCGGGCCACCAGGACTTCTCCGAGGACACCTACCGCACGCTCACGGCCGCCGACAGCGTCATCATGGTCATCGACGCCGCGAAGGGGGTCGAAGCCCAGACGAGAAAGCTCTTCGATGCGTGTCGGCTTCGGTCGATCCCGGTGTTCACGCTCGTCAACAAGATGGACCAGCCCGCGCGCGATCCGATCGATCTCATGGCCGAGGTCGAAGAGGTGCTCGGGATCCAGGCGAGCGCGCTCGATTGGCCGATCGGCCGCGGGCGCGAGTTCCAGGGGGTCGTCGATCGCAAGACGAAGGTCGCGTATCTCTACACGAAATCGGCAAAAGGCAACGCCGCGAAGCCCGACGTTTTTTCAGCGCCGCTCGACGAGCTCGAAGCGAGTCGCCTGCACGATCCCGATACGCTCGCGTCGGTGCGCGACGAGATCGAACTGCTCGAAGCGGCCGGCAATCCGTTCAGCGTCGAGGAGTTTCTCGCGGGGCGCGTGACGCCGGTGTTCTTCGGATCGGCGCTGACGAATTTCGGGATCGAGCCGCTGTTCGACGCGTTCATCGAGCTCGCGCCGCCGCCGTCCGCCCGCGTCGCCGATGTCGTCGATGGCGACGGAGGCGATACGAACGACGAGATCACGATCGAGCCGACCGATTCGATGTTCAGCGCCTACGTCTTCAAGATCCAGGCGAACATGGATCCGCGGCATCGTGACTGCCTCGCGTTCTTGCGCATCAACTCAGGGCAGTTCGAGAAAGACATGAACGTGAAGCACCACCGGATCGGCAAGAAGATCCGGCTCGCGCGCCCGCACAGCCTCATGGTCGCCGAGCGCGACACGATCGAAGAGGCGTTCCCGGGCGACATCATCGGTGTCATCAGTCCGGGTACGTTCCGCATCGGCGACACGATCAGCGCGGGCGCCGGAACGCGCGGCGATTTCCGTTTCAAGCGACTGCCGCAATTCCAGCCCGAGCACTTCGCGCGCGTGATGCCGCGCGACGTCGGCAAGCGCAAGGGACTCGACAAGGGTCTCGTGCAGCTCTCGACCGAAGGCGCGATCCAAATCCTTCGCGAATGGAGCGACCCGGGCGCGTTCCCGTTCGTCGCCGCCGTCGGCCGCCTCCAGTTCGAGGTCCTCCAATACCGACTCGAAGACGAGTACGGTGCCAAGACGCAGCTCGACATGCTCCCGTTCCAATGCAGCGCCTGGCTCATGGGCAAAGTCGACACGTTCAAGAAGCCGACGAGCGCCAAGATCGTCCGCGACGAGTTCGACCGCCCGATGGTCCTGTTCACGAGCGTCTGGGAAAAGAACTACGCGCGCGATCAGAACCCCGACCACGAGCTAGTCGACCACGCGTAGCGGCGAGCGCCGAACGGTCATCGATCTCTACCTTTCGATGCCCATTTCGCGCGCGACTTCGTCCCAGATCCGCCAGCGCGTTCTCGGGTCGACGGCGCCCGCGAAAGGCGACGATTGTCGTAACGCCCGCGCACGTTCGCTCGGATCGACGAGAGCGGATCGAATGACGTCGAGAGGGCTTGCGAGAATGCGCTTCCATTCGGAAGCGTAGGGACGCGGTGCGGACGCCGTTCGAAGCCAGTCGTCGACTCGGGAGGCGGCGCGCTCGATGAGATCCGGCGAGCTCTCGAGTCGATCGGCGATGTACCGATGGATCGCGAGGCTCCGTGCTTCGGCGAGTCGATGCAGTTTTGGGTCGGACATCGTTACGGGCTCGAACCTCCGGCTTTCGGCGGACGACGGGACGAGTATAGCAGCGGGCTCGAGGCGATGGCACATGCTGCGCAGGCATGCTTCCGGTGAGCGATCGCGATCAGGCACGGTCGACTCAATCCGGGCGCACGTTGCCGAGGTCGCGGGTTTCGCCGGGGTAGACGGTCAGCGGCGCGACGGTCCAGACGGATTCGTCGGTGCGGCAGACGAGACTCACGGGGACTCCGTAGAACGGGACGGGGATGTCGAGCGGAAGGTCGGGGACCGTGAACCAAGTCGCGGACCACTTCTCGTCGGCTTCGAGGGCGCGGACTTCGATCCTGATCTTCTGTCCGGAACGGCCGTCGAGTGTCACTCGAATCGACCCGACGGTTTCGAGGATCACCTCGACGGGTCCGCTGCCCGGAACGACGTCGTCGAGGAACGCAGGGAGGAAGCGCTGTTTCGTGCCGCGTGCGCCGAACGAGCGCGGTGCGCCCGATGGTTCGTCCGCGTCGTCGGAGCGGGGCACGAGGAAGCTGCTCGCGCGGGCGCGACCCACGTCGAGGCGGCCCGGCGAGTGCGGTAGGCCAGCGAGCGTGAACAGGCCCGCGTCGTCCGTTCGCACGTCTTCGTGCCGGACCTTGCCGTCGTCGGTCTCGAAGCTCACGGGAACACCTCCGAGCGGATTCCCCGAGGGGCCGAGCACGCGGCCTTCGACCACGAACGATTCGAGCGCGATCGTCACGTGTTCGACTCCGGGGCCGTGGACGTCGACTTCGGTCGACGCGTGGTGGAGCCCTTCGTGTTCGACCGAGATTCGATAGCGGCCGGGGAGGAGGTAGGGATAGATCGCTTGCTTCTCGGGCGATGTCGTCTGGCGCGCCAAGTGCGGCACTTCACCGTGCCGCATCGCGTCGACGATCCCGCCTTCGGACTTCAGGAGCGTGACGGTCGCGCGCTCGATGGGAACGCCTTCGGCGTCGACCACGTCCACGTGCAAACCGGTGCGATCGTCATCGAGCGTGACCGTGACCGAATGGGGTGATTCGAAGCCGATCATGACGTTCAGCGCCGAGCCGACGCGCCCGTCGTCGTGCGTCACGCGAACGTCGAAAACCGATTGGGGCGCCATCCCGCCAAACGTCGCCTTCCCGTCCGCGTTCGTCGACTCGTGGTCTCTGTCGGGGATCGCGTGGAACGGTAACGACGATTGGTATTTCAAGCGGCCGAGCGGTTGTCCGGGTTCACCGAGGAAGACGAGCGCGTTGTCGACGGGCGTGCCTCGCGCGTCTTCGACGCGAACTTCGAGCGACACGCGCTGTCGCACGCGCACGATTGCGGGAATGTCCCGATCGACGTCACCGGCGCGGACGACGTGCGGCACGAGATCCGGGTCGACGGTCTCCATCGCGAAGGGAAGTCGCGGCTCGCCTGTCTCTGCAAACTGGCGCGCTCGATCCCGTTGCTCTTCATCGATGCGGAACTCGATCTCCCCCTCGGCATCTGCCTCCGGTAGAGACTTTCCGTTGACGCGAACCGAAAGGCCAACGAAGGGCGATCCGGACTCTTCGTCGACGAAACGCATTCGATAGCCGTAGCCGCGCTCCATCTCGATCCGGGTCTCGCTCGCGTTCTCGTCGACGTTTACGATCGCGGTCGCGTAGTCGGGATGCCACGCTTCGAGGAGAACGGCGACACTCTCCGCAGGAAGCCGGAACGTCGCGATGCCGTTCGCATCGCTCTCG
>JAUIME010000143.1 GCA_030433195.1 bacterium | reverse complement strand
GGGCCATCCGGATGAGCTCGATGTCGTCGGTGGTCGGGACGTCGGTTTCCGTCAAGGTCTTGGCACCGGCCGGGCGCGTGGTTCCAGGAAAGACGGGAGCGTAGGATACCGCCGCGCGAAGGGCAAGCGGCGCCGACACAATCAGAAACCCCTAGGACATGGGCAACGTGCAGGTAACGCGCGCGAGACGAGCCGGCGAGAGGCCGATCCGATGAGCGATTCGAAACGAGACGCGGACATCCGAGTCGTGGGGGCGACCATCCCGCGCGGAGAGATCGACATCAGCTTTGCGCGCTCCGGCGGTCCGGGCGGCCAGAACGTGAACAAGGTCGAGACGAAGGCGGTGTTGTCGTTCTCGGTCGACGAGTCGTCCGCGCTCGACGATCGCCAGAAGGCACGCCTTCGCGACAAGCTCGGCAACCGGATCAACTCGGACGGGATTCTCGGGCTCGCATCGGATCGCTATCGTACGCAGAGTCGTAACGTCGACGACGTCATCGAACGGTTTCGCGAACTCGTCAGCGGGGCGCTGCGCCGGCCACGCAAGCGGATCGCCACCAAGCCCACTCGCGCTTCGAAAGAGCGACGCCTCGACGAAAAGAAGCGGCGGGGCGCGCGGAAGTCCGAGAGACAGCGCCGACCGAAGTGGGACGACTGATGCGTTTCGATCGCGAGCTGTGGACCGAGCAGCGCGGCAAGGTCGCGATCGTCGGCGGCGTCGTCGTACTCACGATCGCGATTCTCGCGTGGATCGAAGCCCGTCACGACCGACCGCAGCGTTACAGCGCGTGGATCGATCGATACGCTCGGCAGGCGGGACTCGATCCCATGCTGATCGAGGCGATGGTGTTCGCGGAGAGCAGCAGCCGGAGCGGGGTCGTTTCGCACAAGGGTGCCGTCGGGCTCATGCAGCTCATGCCGTCGACCGCGCGCGAGGTGGGGGCGCGCCTCGGGATGCGGAATCTCGACGCCGCGATGCTGCGCGATCCGGAGCTCAACCTTCGGCTCGGGATCGAGTACTTCGCATGGCTGGTCGAGCGTCACGACTCGATCGAGCTCGCGCTCGCGGCCTACAATGCCGGTCCGACGCGCGTGTCGAAATGGAAACGCGACCATCCCGCTCTGTCGCCGACGCGGTTGCTCGAAGAGGTCGCGTACAAAGAGACGCGGACCTACGTCGCGCGCGTGCTCGATCGGTACGCCGAGCTACGCGGCTAGCGGTTCGCGCGCTCCGTCGTGCTCAGGACTTGCCGGTCAGGCTCAGCAAGAACTCCGCGTTGTTCTGCGTGTCGCGGATCTTCTTCGTGAGCAGCTCCATCGATTCCATCGGGTTCATCTCGTTGAGAACCTTGCGAAGGCGCCAGATGAGCTGCAGCTCGTTGCCTTGCAGCAGCAAGTCTTCCTTGCGGGTGCCCGAACGATTGATGTCGATGGCCGGCCAGATGCGCTTCTCGGCGATCTTGCGGTCGAGGACGAGCTCCATGTTGCCGGTGCCCTTGAACTCCTCGAAGATCACTTCGTCCATGCGACTGCCCGTTTCGATGAGCGCCGTGGCGAGGATCGTGAGGCTGCCGCCTTCTTCGACGTTGCGCGCCGACCCGAAGAACTTCTTGGGCTTCTGCAGCGCACCCGCGTCGACACCCCCGGAGAGGATCTTGCCGCTATGCGGGGCTTCGGTGTTGTACGCGCGGCCCAGTCGCGTGATCGAGTCGAGCAAGATCACGACGTCGCGACCGTACTCGACCATGCGGCGCGCCTTCTCGATCACCATCTCGGCGACTTGGATGTGTCGACTCGGCGGCTCGTCGAACGTCGAGCTGATGACTTCGCCGCGGACGTTGCGCTCCATGTCGGTGACTTCTTCGGGACGCTCGTCGATGAGCAGCACGATGAGGTCGACCTTCGGATAGTTCACGGCGATCGCGTTGGCGAGCTTTTGGAGCAACACCGTCTTTCCCGTGCGAGGTGGCGCGACGATGAGTCCTCGTTGCCCCTGACCGATCGGTGCGACCATGTCGACGATGCGCATCTCGGTCTCTTCGGGCGTCGTCTCGAGTTGCAGGCGCTTCTCGGGATAGAGAGGCGTCAGGTCTTCGAAGACGATCTTGTCGTTGAGCTTCTCGGGTGCTTCGTAGTTGATCGCCTCGACGCGCAACAGCGCGAAGTAGCGTTCGTTCTCCTTGGGCGGCCGAATCTGGCCGGAGACCGTGGCTCCCGTGCGCATGCCGAAGCGGCGGATCTGCGACGGCGAGATGTAGATGTCGTCGGGGCAGGGGAGGTAGTTGTAGTCGGGCGAGCGCAAGAAGCCGAAGCCGTCGGGAAGCACCTCGAGGACGCCTTCTCCGAACATCAGGCCGTTCTTGTTCACGCGCTCCTTGAGGATCTTGAAGATCAAGTCCTGCTTCTTGAGCCCCGTGTATTCGGCGACGCCTTCGGACTTCGCGGTCCCGTGCAGCTCGGCGATCGTCATGCGCTGCAGATTCGCGAGATGCAGCTCGCCGCGCTTGACCTCTTCGTACTTCTCGTTGGTCGCACGACCCCGTGGCGCTTCTTCCTCTTCGAATTGCTCGTCGTCGACAGCAGTGTCGACGGCAGCTTCCGTGTCGGTCAGGGGCGTTTGGTCTTCGGTGTCCTTGGGGTTGACCTTCTTGTCCGACATCGCGGTGTCTCCATCTTCGACTCGGCTAGGCTAGGCAGGATGCTCTCCGTGACCGCGCCCGAATCCCGGACAGGGGATCAGGTGCCACGAGAATGGCAGGGATAGGTCTCGTCCTTATTCTCACGAGAGAGTTTGAAGATCGAAATCGTAGGATCGCCGTCCGCGATACTCGAAGCCGCGAGGATCGCGGAGGTTGGCGTGGGTTCTTCGCGTTGAGGGTGAGCTACCGGATGGGATTTCCGGGTGCCGAATCAGGACAACGACCCGATCGTCAGGGCGCCGCGAGCCGTTGCCAAACGTCTCGGACCCGGGCTTTCAGCGTAGATGCCGAGGAGTTGTTGTCCATCATGGTATCGGCTCGACGTCTTTTTTCGTTGAGGTTTTTCTGAAAACTTTCCCGCCTGCGCAGCTCGTCTAAGTCCCAATCGCGATTGTGCTTGATTCGTTCGAGACGGGTCGTTTCGTCGACCTCGACGAAAACGAGGTGGTCGCAGAGCGCGTCGAGACCGGCCTCGAGGAGCAACGGAGCGTCGATCACGGCGAGGCGACGATCGGGGTCGCGCCGTGCGCGGGCGAGCCCCGCTTCGATCTCGTCTCGTACGACCGGATGCAGGATCGCTTCGAGGTCGTGCAGCGCGGCGCGATCGCGGAACACGATGGCGCCGAGCGCGCGGCGGTCGACCTGGCCGTCGTCGCCGAGGACCGTGTCGCCGAACCGTGCGACGATCGCTTGGCGGACGGCATCTCGGCCGAGGGCCTCGTGCGCGATGCGGTCGGCGTCGAACACCACGGCGCCGAGCTCGCCGAGGGCCCGAGCGACGGCGCTCTTGCCGCTCCCGATGCCGCCCAGGATGCCGACGACGACGAGAGGACGCGCGCCCTCGGCAGGGGCGACGTCGTCCGCGCGGGGGCGGGGATCGGGGGGGCTCATCGACGGGGTCCTCGGGGTTGCGGAAGTCGCGGTGCGCGCGATCGATACGACCGCTTGCCAGGCCCTGTCGTGGCATTTTATTTTTGGGTTGACAAGCATTTCCGTGCGACGCACAATGCGCGCCGAAATACACTCAGCAAGGGAAAAGTGTGTCTCTCCGAGCGCGCTCGGGCGAACCGTGCCGGCATGATTCGTGTCGGTACCGACCCTGTATCGGCACCGAGCGCGTGCCGTGCGTCAGGTGGCGGGTTCGCGAGCAGCGTCGCGACGAAGACGCTCGCGACCGTCTTCCCTCGATCTCCCGCAGAGACGCGGCTTCAACGAACCAAGGCCAAGGAGGCGTAGCCGAATGAATGCCCAGCGTGGCGTCGCCCTGATCATGTGGATGTTCATCGTGTTGCTCGTGTTCTTCGCCATCGCGGCGGTGCTCGGCTACACGCAGTTCGAGCAGAACACCGAGCTTCGAGACGAACTCGAACTCGAGAGGCTCAAGGTCGAGCAGGCCGAAGCCAACCTGACCAAGCGCATCCAAGAGCGTCGCGACCGCGACGAAATCCTCGGATTCGGCGGGTCGGCGACGACGATGGCGAATCTCGACACGACGAACGATCAGCTCGCGCGTCTGCGCGGCAAGTTCCCGACGGTGACCGAGGCGGACACGACCCTCGAAGCCGCGTTGACCGGCGTCGAGAAGGCTTACGACGACATGAAGACGTCGGCGGCCAACTGGAAGGGTCAGTACGAAGCGGCGAAGCAGGCCGAGCAGGCGGCGACCGACGAGGCGCAGGCGATCGCCGATCAGAAGGACAGCGAGATCGATCAGCTCAACGCCGACCTCGATGCCGAGAAGGCTCGCGCGGCTCGCGCCCAGGGCCAAGCCCAGGACACGATCGACCAGCAGCGTAACCGCATCAGTACGCTCGAGTCGTCGATCGCCGATCTCACCGAGACGACCAAGCGCGAGAAGAACGAGCTGACCAACCAGCTCATGGCGATGGACGCTCGCATCGAAGAGATCAACACGCGCAACCGCATCATCCGCGAGAAGTCGGGTCCCGACGGTACGGTCGTGAACGCCGACGAAGCGCTCGGTCTCGTCTACCTCGACATCGGAGCGGAGCACGGCCTGAAGCGCGGCACGCCGTTCAAGGTGTGGTCGTACGGCAAGGGCAAGCAGAAGGTCGCCAAGGGTACGATCGAAGTGCGTGAGGTCCGCGGCGACTACGCGGTCGCTGGCGTGACGTCGACGGTCGACCCCCTCAACCCGATCGGCAAGGGCGACAAGGTCTCGAACGTCTACTTCGATCGCGGCAAGGCGCCCGAGTTCGTGTTCCTCGGTCAGATCCCGGGTCGCTACAACAACGAAGAAGCCGCCCGCATCCTGCGGTCGCGCGGTGCGGTCGTCGCCGACAAGGTGACGGCGAACACCGACTTCCTCGTCGTCGGTCGCCAGGCGACGAGCTCGGGCACCGAAGAAGAGCTCGAAGACAGCGAGCCGTTCAAGCGTGCGGTGCTCTACGGCGTCGAACTGCTGCGCGGCGAAGAGCTGGTCCAGTACATCCAGTACTGATCCCGCTTTCGTCACGAGCATGTCGATCCAGACTTGATGTTCCCGGGCTCCCGCGACCACGACGTCGCGGGAGCCCGTTCGCATTTTCGAGGCCCTCGCGCCAATGCGGGCTAATGGGCCGACTTCGAGCCCCATGACCCAGCACGACGACGAACTCCGAATGTCGTTCGGTGAGCATCTCGAAGAGCTGCGGCGTGTGGTGCTGCGCTCGCTCATCGCGACCGGCGTGATGTTTCTTTTGTGCTTCGGATTGCTTCGCGAGCCGATCATGCGCGCCGTCATCGGCCCGCATGCGCAGGTGCAGGCGTGGTGGGAGGCCAAGGAGCGAGCCGCAGCGGCTCGCGCGCACGATGCCGCCGACGAAGCCGAAGGTAACTCTCCCGCGGCGAGCGAAGTCGACGGGGCCTCGCCGGTCCGCATCACGAACCTCCAGGCCCTGACGCCCCAGGCGCGCTTCGTGGCGTACCTCAAGGTGTGCCTGCTCGCCGCGTTCTTGATGGCGCTTCCGGTGGTGTCGTATTTCGTCTGGTCGTTCGTCGCCGCGGGTCTCTACGAACACGAGCGTCGCTACGTTCGGCTCGTCGCGCCGTTCTCGGCGGCGTTGTTCTTGTCGGGGGCGGCGTTCGCGTACTACGTGTTGTTGCCCTACGCGCTGCGCTTCTTGCTCACGTACGGGGACGCTCCGTTCGACACGTGTCTCGACCTCACGAAGTACATCGGCTTCTTCCTGAGCATGGAACTGCTCATGGGGATCGTGTTCCAGATCCCGCTCGTCTCGATGTTCCTGCAAGGGGCCGGGATCTTGTCCGCGGATCTGCTGCGGACCTACCGCAAGCACGCGGTGCTCGTGATGTGCACGCTTTCGGCCGCCTTCACGCCGCCCGATTGGGTCACGATGCTCGTTGTCGTGGGGCCGATGATGCTGCTGTACGAGCTCGGCATCTGGATCGGAAAGCTACGCTTCGGCAAAGGCTCCGAGACTCCGTGATGTGCGCGTGCGCCTCTCGACGTGCGCGTTTTTGACAGGTTTCGGGATGTCGAGTACGATTCGATTCGAACCGGGATCGGAAGGTGGCGCATCATGTCCAAGGTCGTCCTCGCGTATACGGGAAGTCTCGCGACGGCCCTCTGCATTCACTGGCTGAAGACTTCCAAGAACCTCCGCGTCGTCACGTTTTCCGCCAACCTCGGGCAAGACGTCGACCTCGAGCCGCTCGGCGAGCATGCGATCGAGAACGGTGCGGAGGCGGCTCACGTGGTCGATCTGCGTGATCGCCTCGTCGACGAGTTCGTGTTTCCGGGACTGCGCGCCGGCGCCGTCTACGAATCGGGCTACCTGCTCGCGAACGCTTTCACGCGGCCTCTCATCGCCCAAGAGCTCGTTCGAATCGCGCGTGAAGAGGGATGTGCCTACGTCGCGCATGGCTGCACGGGGCGGGGGAACGATCAACACCGGGTCGAAGCCGCGATCACGTCGCTCGAGCCGAGGCTCGGGATCATTCAGCCGCTTCTCGAATGGTCGTTCAAGTCGAAGGACGAGCAGATTCGTTTTGCCGAGAGCTTCGGGATCCGTCCGTTGAAGCCTGTCGAAGATCGCTACACCGTCGACGTCTGCACGTGGGGCCGCGGAGTCGCGGGAGGGCCGCTCGAGGACCCTTGGGCGGCGCCGCCGTCCGATGCATTTGCTTGGACCCGAGCCGCCGAGCGTGCGCCGGCCCGCGGCGTCGAGGTCGAGATCGAGTTCGAGGGCGGAACGCCCGTCGCGGTCGACGGCGACCGGATGGACGGCTGGTGCCTCGTCGAACACCTCAACGAGCTCGGCGGGTTGCACGGCGTCGGGCGCATCGACCTCATGGAGAATCGCGTCGTCGGGATCAAGTCGCGCGAAGTCTACGAAGCGCCCGCGGCGACGATCCTGACGGGGGCGCATCAGGCACTCGAAGACCTCACGCTCGGCAAGGCGCTCATCCACTACAAGCGAAGCGTCGCCGAGCGGTATGCCCAGTGCGTCTACGACGGGATGTGGTTCACGCGACTGCGCCGGGCGCTCGATGCGTTCTGTGAGACGACCCAAGAGTGCGTCACGGGTACCGTCCGGGTGCGACTGTATCGCGGCACCGCGACGATCACCGGTCGTCGATCCCCGTTCTCCCTGTACGATGCGGGACTCGCGCGGCGACGGATGACGGACTCCTACGGCGACTCGTCGGCCAAGGGATTCTTCGACGTCTGGCGGATTTCGCAGCGCCAGGAAGCACGTCAGCGCCGCCACGACGACCCCGTCGACCGCTCGCGATGATCGTCCGGATCCTGTCGATCGGTGACGAGCTCGTCCACGGAGCCACGGTCGATCGCCACGCGGCGTGGCTTTCACGCGTGCTCGAAGCCGAGGGCTTGGAGGTCGTCGAGCATACGACACTCGGGGACGATCCCGACGCGGGGTGTCGTTGGTTCGCCGAGCGCGCCGACGACGAGGCGTTGCTCGTCGCGACGGGCGGACTCGGCCCGACGGGTGACGATCGGACGCGTGAGATGATCGCGCGGGGCATCGGCGTGGAGCTCGAGCGCGACGAGTCCGTGTGGGCGCGCATCCGAGCGTGGCTCGAAGAGCGCGGCATTCGTGAGGAACCCGGGCATCCCGACCAGGCACTCGTGCCGGCGGGCGCGACGATCTTCGCGAACGAGCACGGATCGGCGCCCGGGTTCGCGGTGGCGACTCGCGGCGGTTGGATCGTGGCGATGCCCGGAGTCCCCGTCGAGATGCATGCGATGGTGGAGTCGGCGGTCGTGCCGTGGTTGCGCGAGCGAGGTCTCGTCCGCGAGGTGCCGTCGCGGCGTGTCCTGCGGTTGTTCGGGATCCCCGAGTCGCGCGCGGGGACCTTTCTCGACCGCTGGATGCGCGCCCCGGAGCTCGCGGACCCCGTCGTCGGGATCACGGTGTCTCGTGGCACGATGAGCGTTGCGATCACGTCGAGGCGGGGGAGCCGCGAAGAGCGCGAGGCGACCGTGGAGACGCTCGCCGCGAGCGTCGTCGGCGAGTTCGGCGATGCCGTCTTCGGACGCGATACCGACGAACTCGCGATGGTGACCGGCGCCGAGCTCCTGCGAACGAACACGACGATCGCGTTGGCGGAGTCGTGTACGGGCGGTGCGATCGCGGCCGCGCTCACGGAAGTGCCGGGGATTTCACGCGTCTTCCTGGAAGGCGCGGTGACGTACTCGAACGATGCCAAGATGCGTCGCCTCGGGGTTCCGTCCGCGATGCTCGACACGCACGGAGCGGTGAGTGAGCCCGTGGCCCGCGCGATGGCCGAGGGGATCGTGCGCGAATCGGGGGCGGCGCTCGGGCTCTCGGTCACGGGAATCGCCGGTCCGGGAGGGGGCTCGGCCGCGAAGCCCGTCGGGCTCGTCTATCTCGGACTCGCCCACGGGGGGCGGATTTCGGTCACCGAACATCGATTCCAGGGCTCTCGCGAGGCGATCCGGCTGCGTTCCACGCTCACCGCGCTCGATCGAATTCGGCGTGCCGTCCGTTCGCGATCGGGGCATTCAGCGGCCGGGACGACCGACGGTCTTTGACACTCGAAATCGTGATTTGCTAGCGTTCGCGCGTCGTTAGGGTGCCCGGTGGTGTAATCGGTAACACAGGAGTCTTTGGAACTCTCATTTCAGGTTCGAGTCCTGACCGGGCAGCCAACCCCCTGACGCGTCCCGACCTACGACGATAGGTCCACCCCTCGACGCGTCGCGTACCGCTCGCCGATCGCCACGATCCTTCTCGAGGACCGTCGGGCGCTTGGAATTCCAGTCCCGAGCGCCTACAATCCGAAGAAGTGCTCGGTCCTCTTCGTCGTGGCGGGAGCGGGAAGTCCCGCGCCAAGACCGCGTCCGGCGGAAGAGCACATCCGGTCGAATCCTCACGTCGTCGAAAAGGAAGTCTCGAATGAAGCGATTCGTAGGGGTGGGACTCGCGGTCAGTGCCGCGATCTTGCTGCTCTCGAGCAGCCTGGCGTTCTCGGGGGGACGGGCCAAGCCCGAGCCGTCGGTCACGTTCGCCAAGAGCTGGGATCTGGCAGTCGAGGAAGCGAAGCTCCTCAACTTGCCGATCGTGGTGCACAGCCACGGCTTCTACTGAGGCCCCTGCTGGGGCATGCATTCTGCCGTGTTGCAGAATAAAAAGTACATCCAGTTCGCCGAGAAGAACACGGTCGAGGTCATTTCGCTGGGCCGTCTCCAGCAGGGGATCGACAACGAAGACCGCAAGGCCGCGACCTACACCGAGAAGCTCCCTGACGGCAGCGAGATCGAGTACCTCGTGAAGTACCCGGGCATGACGGTCGACGACATGCTCGCCCTCAATCGCAGCCAGGCCAGCTCGTACAACAACACGGGCAAGATTCCCTAC
>JAUIME010000927.1 GCA_030433195.1 bacterium | reverse complement strand
GCACGGCAACGGACGAAGCTCTCGGCGCGGTCGCGGCCATCGGAGATCTCGATGCGGACGGCTTCGGCGATTTCGCGATCGGTACGGTCCGGACGAGATTCGACACGAGCCCGGGCCGCGTCTTCGTCGTGTTCGGCACGGCCCTCGGTTTGCCCGCGACGCTCGACCTCTCGACGCTCGACGGGAGTCGCGGCTTCGTCGTGACGGGTTCCCTTCCGGGCGAGCGGCTGGGTGTGTGCGTCGGCGGGATCGGCGATTTGAACGGCGATGGGATCGACGACTTCGCCATGGGGGCTCCTGGGGTTCCCGGCGGGGCCGTGTATGTGATCTTCGGATCGACGTCGGGCTTCCCGGCGCTCTTCGACCTTTCGACGGTCGACGGCACCAACGGCTTCGCGGTGATCTCCGTCGGTCGGAGCGATTGGGGCGACGCGCACAACTACAGCACGATCGGGGCCGGCGATCTGAACGGCGACGGGATCGGCGATTTCGCCATCGGCAGTCCGCGAGAGGACAAGGCGTACGTCGTGTTCGGTTCGCGCACCGGCTTCCCGAGGGTGCTCAACGTCGGCAATCTCGATGGGACGAATGGCTTTGCACTACACGGCAGGACCGGTACTCGAACGGCCGCGAGCCTCGCCGGCGCCGACGTGAATGCCGACGGTCTGAAGGACCTCGTCTTGGGCGCACCCGCAGAGTTCCGCGGGCGAAACCGAAGTGGTCTGTGTTACCTGTACTTCGGCCGCGAGAATGGCTTTCCGGCCAACGTGTTCTTGGCAGATCTCGAGCCTGAGGACGGGATCAAGATCTACGGTCGAGGCGTCGAGAGCTACGAGAACTTCGGTTCGAGTGTCGACCGCGCCGGTGACGTGAATCACGACGGAATCGACGACATCTTTCTCGGCGCGTTCGGCAGCGGGTCCGCACTACGAGGTGAAGCGTACGTCGTCTTCGGAGATGCCGCGGGGTTCGGTGCGTCCATGGTGTTGGGCTCGACGCTCGACGGAACGAACGGATTCCGCATCAGCGGCGCCGAAGTCGGGGAGTGGTGCGGTGCGAGCGTCGCGCGTGCGGGCGACGTGAACGACGACGGCATCGATGACCTCTTGGTCGGGAGTCCGCAAGCCGGCGCCGAGCGTCCGGGGCGCGCGTATGTCGTATTCGGTGCGGAGGTGTTCGCGAGCGAGCTTCGCCTCGAAGAACTCGACGGATCGAACGGCGTCGCGATGGCGGGCGGCGTGAACTGGGCCGCGGTCGGGACGACGATCTCGGCCGGATCCGATATCAACGGAGACGGTGTCGACGACATGATCGTCGGCTCCAGCGCGAGCTTCGACTTCGAACAGACGTTCGTCGTATACGGTCGGACGTCGTGCGCGAAGGGCACGGTCAACCTCGGTCGCGGCGGGGCGCTCGACACGGTCTACCTGCAAGGGTCGAACGGCGGGGCGGATCGTACGGTGCACGTCGAGGCGGGCGAACTGCTGCGCGTCGCCGTGCTGAGTTCGGGAGCCGGCAGCAACGGTCGCTTCGTACTGCAAGCGCACGAGGGAACGCCGTCGGGTTCGACGCGACGCGATCTCCCGTTCCACCTGGGTGCGGCTTGCTTCTCGTTCCTCCTCGGGGACGGGCCCGATCCCGTCATCGTCGCGAACAATGCGGGGCCGCGCGGCCGAGTCGGCTCGAGTCAGTTCTACGGAATTCCGTGGGACGATCCCGAACCGGCAACGACCGAGTTCCTCCTCCCGGCACTTCCTGCCGGGACCGTGCTCACCTTCCAAGCCGTCTCGAGC
>JAUIME010000142.1 GCA_030433195.1 bacterium | reverse complement strand
CAACGACATCTACCACGTCGCCACGTCGGATGCGAATGGCCAAGCGACGTTCACCTACACGAGCGAGATCGTCGGTCACGACACGATCGACGCGTTCGTCGAGGATGCCTGCATCGACCTCGGTCTCGGCATCGGCACGACGCTCGGAACGTGGTGCGAAGCGCAGATCGACTGGGTTTGCGAGGAAGAGCGCATCCGGCTCACGCCGAACGGCGGCGGGTCGGTCGTCGGCGAAGAGCACACCGTCACCGCGACGGTCACGCGACGCAGCGACGACGAGCCGATCGAAGGGCGCATCGTCCACTTCGAGCTCATCGGCGACAGCGCGAACAGCGGCTCGGCCGACATCGCGACCGATGCCGACGGCAAGGCGCGCTTCACGTACGTCGGAACGGCCGAAGGCGGTGACTGGATTCTCGCCGAGATCGACACGTGCGACGGCATCGAGAAGAAGGTCGTCGATCACTGGTGGAAGTGCCCGGACATCGACATCGATCTTTCGCCCGGCAACAGCGGCGGCACGGTCGGTGACGAGCACACCGTCACCGCGACCGTGACGTCCGAAGGCGATCCGCTCGAGGGCGTGACGGTTCGATTCGAGACGCTGCCCGGCAGCGCCAACGACGTGTCGGGCGACGTCGTCACCGACGCGATGGGCGAAGCCCGCTTCACCTACGTCGGCGTCAACATCGGCACGGACACGATCAAGGCCGAAGTCGACGACGCGTGCGAAGGCGACACCGTGAAGTCCGAGCGCGTCTATCAGAAGTGGGATTGCCCGGTCGAGAGCATCGTGCTCACCCCGCCGACCAGTGAAGGTCCGATCGGCACGACGCACACGATCCTCGCGACCGTGACCGACGACGAAGGCGCGCCCGTCGAGGGCCGTCTCGTCCTGTTCGAGATCCTCGCCGGTAGCGCCAACAGCGGTTCGGGCATGGGAACGACCGACGTGAACGGGCAGGCGACGTTCGCGTACATCGGCGAGAACCTCGGTACCGACACCATCCAAGCGACCCTCGAGGATTGCGACGGCGACGTCGTTCCCTCGAACACCGTGACGCGCAAGTGGGAGTGCCCCGAGGAAGTCATCACGCTCGCCCCGGCGACGAGCCAGGGTGAAGTCGGCGAGACGCACACCGTTGTCGCGACGGTGACGCGTACCGACACCGGCGATCCGCTCGAGGGCCGCACGGTCTTCTTCCAGACGTTGCCCGGCAGCGCGAACGATGCTTCCGGTTCGGTGGTGACCGACGCGAGCGGCCAGGCGTCGTTCAGCTACGTCGGCGCGAACGTCGGCGTCGATTCGATCGAAGCCGAGTTCTCGACGTGCTCGGGAACCACCGCGAAGTCGAACCGCGTCGAGCGCGAATGGGTTTGCCCGGTCGTTACGGTCAGCCTCGCGCCGGCGACGAGCAATGGTCCGATCGGCACCGAGCACACGGTCACGGCGACGGTGCTCGACGGCGACTCGAACCCGGTCGCGGGTGAAACCGTGATGTTCATGACGCTCGCGGGCAGCGCCAACACGGCTGCCGGCTCGGCCATGACCGACGCGTCGGGTCAGGCGTCGTTCAGCTACACCGGCGAAAACCTCGGCACCGACACGATCCAAGCCACGATCGAGGATTGTGACGGCGCGGTCGTTTCGTCGAACACCGTGACGCGCGAGTGGGAGTGCCCCGAAGAGGCCATCACGCTCGCGCCGGAATCGAGCCAGGGTGAAGTCGGCGAGACGCACACCGTCGTCGCGACGGTGACGCGTACCGACACCGGCGATCCGCTCGAAGGCCGCACGGTCTTCTTCCAGACGTTGCCCGGCAGCGCGAACGATGCTTCCGGTTCGGTGGTGACCGATGCGAGCGGCCAGGCGTCGTTCAGCTACGTCGGCGACAACGTCGGCGTCGATTCGATTGAAGCCGAGTTCTCGACGTGCTCGGGAAGCACCGCGAAGTCGAACCGCGTCGAACGCGAATGGACCTGTCCGATCGTGACGGTCGATCTCGCACCGCCGACGAGCAGCGGTCCGATCGGCACCGAGCACACGGTCACGGCGACGGTGCTCGACGGCGATTCGAACCCGATCGTCGGTGAGACGGTGATGTTCACGACGCTCGCGGGCAGCGCCAACTCGGCTTCCGGGTCGGACCTGACCGACGCGTCGGGGATGGCGACGTTCTCGTACGTGGCCGAAAACCTCGGCGACGATTTCATCGCGGCGACCGTGCTCGACTGTGCGGGCGTCGAAGTGGCATCCAACACCGTGATCCGCGAGTGGACGTGTCCGCCCGAAGCGATCGACCTCGCGCCGCCGACGAGCGAAGGCCCGCTCGGTACCGAGCACATCGTGACGGCGACGCTCACGCGCACCGACACGGGCGATCCTCTCGAGGGCCGCACGGTCGTGTTCCAGACGTTGCCCGGCAGCGCGAACGATGCTTCCGGTTCGTCGGTGAGCGACGCGAGCGGTGTGGCGACGTTCGCCTACATCGGCGAGAACACCGGGGTCGACACGATCCAGGCCACGTTCTCGAACTGCGATGGCGCGACCGTGAACGCCGAAGTCGAGCGTTCGTGGACGTGCCCGGTCGAAACCGTCGAGCTCGGTCCGTTGACGAGCACCGGCCCGGTCGGCACCGAACACACGGTGACGGCCACGGTTCGCGATGGTGACGATCAGCCGGTCGCGGGTCGCCTCGTCCTGTTCGAGCTGCTCCCGGGAAGCGCCAACACGGGCTCCGGGTCGAGCAAGACCGATCTCAACGGCGAAGCGACGTTCACTTACACGGGCGAGAACGAGGGCGACGACACGGTCGTCGCGTCGATCATCGACTGTGACGGTGACGAAGTCGTCTCGAACGTCGTCCTGCAGACGTGGGATTGCCCGATCGAGGAGATCACCGCCACGGTCGAGCCCGAGATGCCGTCGGTCGGCATGCCGAGCAAGATCAAGGCGTTCGTCATGACGCAAGGCGGCGAGCCCGTCGAAGGCCGCGTCGTCACGTTCGAGTTCCTCCCCGGCAGCGTCAACTCGGGGATCTTTACCGACGTGACCGGCCCCAACGGCAAGGCCGCCTACACCTACACGAGCGAGCTGCTCGGCGAGGACTTCATCCGTGTCTCGACCATCGATTGCGCGGGTCGGGAGGTTTCGGTCGAAGTCGAGGTTCTCTGGGCCGAATGCTGGCTGTGGATCGGCAAGAAGAAGGACAACACGCCGCTCTCGCCGCCGGACCAGGACATCCGCCTCGTCAAGAAGCTGAAGTTCGTCGCGGCCGTGCTCGAAGACGACATCCCGACGCTCGACATTCCGATGCGTCCGTCGCTCATCGGCAAGCACGTGTACGCGCAGGTGTACATGCTCAACGACATCGTCTTCCCGGACGACCCCGTGCAGACGTCCAACGGCCTCGACATCACCATCGGCGCCGATGCGATCCCGGTCCCCTACGGACCGGAGTTCGGGATCGATCTGTGGGCCGAAATGCCCGCCATCCCGGGCGAGCCCTTCACGGTGAAGTTCGACGTGCGAGGCATGTAGGACGCCCCCGCGCGTGATGTGACGTGTTGTGAGGTGATGTGATGTGTTTCATCGATGGATTCGAGGCCGGTTCCGTTTGTCGTATCGAAACGGGGCCGGCCTCGCTCTGTTTCTTGCGCGCGCGCGCTTTCGCTGGCCGTGTGGCGCTCGAGGGATTGGCGCGGCGGCGGGGCCGGCCTCGCTATGTTTCTTGCGCGCGCGCGCTTTCGCTGTCCGTGTTGCGTTCGAGGAGGGGTGCCGCGGCGGCGGGATCGGCGGGGGTGAAGGGGGCGAGTCCGCTCTACAGCCCGTTGCAGACCTCGTCTCGGCCGGAATCGCGAGCTTCCTCCGTCACTCGCTACCCGCAGAAACTCGACGTATCCACCAATACGCCGTCGTTTCCGCGGCAACGATTGGCGGGGAATCTAGCGATTCCGACTCGAGACCGTTCTTCAACGGGCTGTTCGCGATCTCGGTGCGTTCCGCGTGCGTTGGACGAGCAGGTTGATCGGGCGAGGAATTGCGTTTGGATGCGGGGCGTGATTGCCTCGACCGGATGGCGCGTTTCGCCCCCTTCACCCCCACCGAGCCCTCGTCGGATGGGACCTTCGAGCGAGACACGGTGTGGCGTAGCGTGCTCGAAGACGAGACTCGTCCGGAAGCTGCTGGCGCTTTGGTGATGGGGTAGTTCGTGCGTACGTGCTCGAAGACTGGACTCGTCCGGAAAGCCTGCTGGCGCTTTGGTGGCGGGGTCGTTCGTTCGTGCGAGTGTGCTCGAAGGTGGGCTCGTGCGGAACTACTGGCGCGTCGTGACGGGGCCGTTCGTGCGTCGCGAGCCGCGCTCGGAGATGTCGCTCGTGCGCAAGTCGCTGGCGCTTCGGTGATGTTGGTGGGGGTTGCGTAGTGCCGTTGGCGTTCGGGTGATGAGCGACGGTCGCAATCGCATCCCGCTTCTCGCCGAAAACGCTTCGCTCGCGTCGCAGTACGGGGTCGCGTGCGAAGGTTCCGTGCGACGAGGGTCCGGTCGTGGTGAAGGGGGTGAGAGCGCGCCATCCGGGCTCGGCTACTACGTACCGCGTTCACACCTGCATTACCGATCGACAACCCTGCGCGATCATGCCCCGCAAACCGCACCGAGACCGCTAAGCGCAATCACCCCCTTCACCACGGCCGGACCCGCCACCGCGGCCCCCCAAACGCTACGCATCCCACCCCCGCCTGAGACACAGAGCGAAGCGGGCGAGGCGAGCTTTGCTCGCCCCGCCCTCGGGGTCGTTTCGGTTGTTGTGGGTGGTGCTTGGATCAGGGGCCGACGTTGCCGCAGATGATCTTGGTGGAGATGTGAGGGATGCCCTTGATGCGTTCGCCGTTGAAGTCGTTCGAGCTGGCGTCGTCGTCGAAGTCCTTGGCGAGCGGGACGAGTGCTCCGCCCGGGCCGAAGGTGAAGGCGGGGTCGCCGCCGATGATCTCGACGCCTTCGAAGTACTCTTCGCTGGTGATGCCCGTGCAGCCCTCGCCGTAGATCATGTCGCCCATCTTGATGAGGACGGCCTTCTGCGGTCCTCCCGCGACCATGGGCGGGAAGAAGCCGACGCGCTTCTGGACGTATTGCTTCGAGCCGGCGGTGTCAGTTTGGAAGAACGTGCCGCAGATGCTGCCGCCGCTGTAGTCGGTGAAGGCGTACTGCGGAGCGTTGCCGTCGCAGACGCAGAACTCTTCGATCGGCTGAATGAAGCCGCCTTCGATCGGTTCGTCACGCAGGCAGAGGACCGGGCCCTGCGGGCCGTAGATCAGCGAGCGCACGTTCTCTTGGACGAGCGGACCTTCGCTGAACGGGATGGCGAGCGTCGGGACGAAGGTCGACGGTCCCGCGAAGTTGTACGAGAAGTCCGGGTGGTAGCCGGCGGCCGGCGCCGGGCGTCCCGAGTCCGAGTTGTGGTGATAGCGATCGCACGAGTGATCGATTACCCACTGCACGGTCCAGCGACCGTTGGTGCAATCGAGGCGATAGTCGATGTAGCCCGCCCAGTACACGTTCTGATCGAAATCGTGGTAGCACTGCGGAATGTGCGGGTTCAGACCGGTCGGGGTGCTCGCGATGAAGTCGCTGACGCGAAGGTCGCCGTTGATGAGGATGCGCCACACCTGCGTCTCGAGGCCCTGCTGAGCGGGGACCGTGTCTTCGAGCCAAGTGCGCGAGTACGTACCGTTCAGCACGCCGCTGAAGAGCTCGAACATCTGACCGCCGCAGGTGCGCATCTTGAACGGGATGTTGAAGGTACCGCAGCCGGCCGGCGTCCCGTCCGGGCGAACGAGCGGGAACGGACGACCGATGTCGGCGCAGATCGCCTTGTTGCGACCGAGGTTGCAGCGGCGCCACGTGAAGTAGCGGATGTTCTGCTTCATCTCCGGGAAGTCCGGGAGCTGCAGGTCACCGGGCTCGCAGCACACGCCGTTGAAATCCAAGCCGTCCGGAGTGCCGCACTGGGCCTTCGCGTCGGCTGCACCCATGCCTACGAACAACGCGGCGAGCAGTGTCGCCACCATCGCGAGTTGCCACTTCTTCGACTTTGACATGACCTCTCCTCCTGTTCCGTTCTGTGCCTTGCCTGACCTATGGGGCCGAGCATGATTCCCGAGCGCCGTGACGAGTGCGTACCGAGCTTCCGGGCTGCAGCCGAGCGTTGTCACGACGAGGCACGAGGGAGCAAGAGGTGGGCCATTCGCGGGAGAGGTTGCGTTACCTGTTGCCGAGTGGAGGTTTGCGTAGCGCGCGGCCGTGTCGACACGCGATGGCGCAGGCGGATCGCGAGCCGGGAGGTGTCACGTTTCGTAACAGTTCGCGCTGTCGGTCGCTGGGACCTTGCGCTATTCGTCGTCGTCCGTGTCGGCGGGCGGAGCGGGCATGTTGCTCGTGTCGCGCTCGGGGGGGCCGGGGATCCAGACGATTCGCGGGTCGTCGTCGCGGGCGAGGAGGATGCCGAGGAGCTTGCCGTCCGATCGGGCGAGGACGGATGCGCCGTGCCAGCTCTCGTCGAGCGAGACGGCTTCGTCGATGGTCCATCCGCCGGAGCCGTTGCGCAGTCGGTCGGCCGCGAGCGGGAACGGCGCGGCGTTCGGGTCGCCGATCACGACGCAGTCTTCGGGCGCGCTCGGTCGGCGCGAGCGATACGCGGGCCAGCGACCGATCGCGCCTTCGGGAAGTGCGAGCGCGGCGAGTGCGAGCCCGTCGTGCTGCCAGATGAGGTCCGACGGATCGGGGAGCGCGACCATCGTGCCCGCGATCTCGAGGTTGACGGTGTCTTCCTTGGCCTTGTCGCTCGGGACGAGGAGGTCGGCCGGCGCGAGCGTGCCGTTCTCGACCGGGACGATCCATCCTTGCCGCGAACGCGTGCCACGGAAGATGAGCCCTTGCCGCCACGCGAGCTTCGCGCGCAACACTTCGGGGGTCGACGAGCCCGGTGGCAGCAGGCGATGGCCGATGGCGACCAGGGGTTGCCACCCGAGCCACTCGGCGCGCGGGGAGAGCGCGAGCGGGAAGCGGTGACCGGTGAGGACCGGATCGCCGGCTTGGTCTTTGGGCGGAGTCGCGAATGCCACACCGCCTTTGAGCAGCGTCGGCAGCGAATCGATGTCGACCTCGACGCCCGAGATGCCGATGTCGGCCGTGATGCCGCCGATGCGCCAAAAGCGCGAGTTCTGCCGCACGAGCGGCGCGTAGGGTTGTTCGATGTGCAGCCGCGCTTCGACCGACGAGCCGTCGCTCGTGAGGCCGACGCTCAAGATCACGCCGACGTCGATGCCGCGGAACGTGACCGGTGCTCCCGGGAGCATCGATCCCTGACGCGGCGCCGACACGAGAATCTCGAGATCGCCGGGTAGGGCGTCTTCGACGATCGGCGGCGTTTCGATGCCGATGAAGTGCCGCTGCGGCCGTCCGTCGCCGGGCAACGCGGCGAGATAGTTCGGACCGAGCAGCGTCTCGAGTCCGCGGATGCCCGCGAACGTGATCTCGGGCCGCACGACCCAAAAGCGCGTGCCGCGTCGCGCGATCTGATCGCCCTGTTCGGTGAGGCTCGCGGTGAGCAGGATCGAGTCGAGGCTCTCGCGCAACTCGATGCTTCGGATCGTGCCGACTTCGATGCCGCGATATCGAATCGAATCGCCGGGCGCGAGGCCGTGGCCTTCGTCGAGCTGGATCGTGATGATGATGCCGCGAAGCGTCAGCGTGCGATAGATGAGCCCGCCCGCGAGCACGGCCGCGAGGATCGGCACGAGCCACGCCCACGAAAGGCGCCGTCGCGGTTCGACGATCGCGGTCGGCGCGGTGGCGGGATCGACGGCGGAGCGTTCGGCGCTCATCGATCGTCCTCCCACAGGTTGTGCGGATCGAACACCGCGGTCGCGACGAGACTCAACACCACGACCGACGCGAACGCGAGCGCACCCGGGCCCGGTGAAACCTCGACCATGTCCCCGAGTTTCAGCACCGCGACGAGCACCGCGACGACGAGAATGTCGAGCATGCCCCATCGCCCCGTCCACTCGACGAGGCGGTAGGTCAGCGCGCGATGATGTTGATGAAGCATGAGCCCGCCCGACGAGAGGATGAAGATCGCGAGCAGCTTGCCGAGCGGGAGAACGACCGAGCACACCATCACGACGAAGCCGACGAGATAGTCGCCGTGCGCGAACAAACTCGCGACGCCCTCGAGCACGCTCGTCTCCTGCCGGTGGCCGTACTGCTCGACGCGCAGCATCGGCATGCCGACCCCGAACGGATAGAGAACGAGCGCCGCCGTGGCGATCGCGGCCGCGCGGCTGTTGCAGCGGATCGAGCGCCGCACGTCGTGGAACGGCGTGCGGCAGCGCGTGCACCGCGCGACGCTCCCGTGCAGCGTATCCGGCACGCGATGCAGGAGGCCGCAGCACGAGCACGTCTTGTGGACGAAGCTCGCACCCGTTGGCGGCCCGTCGATCGGAGCCGGCTGCGTGATTCCGCTCATGCGTTCGTGATCCCTCGGCAACCCGGACAACCCACGTCCGAACGATCCATCCAGGGCTATCCGCCGAGCCGGCCGAAACCGTCCGCCCGCAGGCCCGAGGGACTCTTCGACCGGCGCCGGGGCCGAGCTGAATCGTCCGACGCTTCGAGTAGCGTACCTAAGCCGAGAGCACCACGAAAAGCGCCCGACCGCGAGCCGAGGCTCACCGATCGGGCGCATCCGGTCAAAGACGCCATGCCGAGACAGCCGGTGCCGGCGCATCGTCCCGGGTTGCGAGTGGAAAGTCGTCAGAGCTCGCGTTGTCGGTTTCGAGACGATCCGAGGCACGAGCCGCCGAGAAGGCACGCGTCGTACATCGAACGGGAGAGGCGGCGTCGAACGTGATCCGGCCCGGGGGAAACGGACCCGACCGCGATCGACGACGCGTCAGACGTGCGAGGGGGAGGAGCATGCGGCGTGCCGGAGGCGGGGCGGAAGCAGAGTCGGCGGGCCGATCTCGTTTTGGATGCGCAGCTTGTGTCCGATGGCTGTTGAGATGCACGAGCGCAGTCCGTCGCGGACACGAGCCGCTCGAGAGCCGAATGTGGCACGTTTCGTAACAGAATTCACCCGTCGCGACGCGAATGAACGAGTGAGCGTGCGTGCCTTTCCCAAGGCGCCCATACGCTCCGCATAAGCGATGGGTGAGCGCGCGGGGCTGTCGAAATGGACGCTGGCTCGCGGAGAAAGTCTCCGTGAGCCAGCGCGCTCTTGCCGTGCATCCGTGCTATCGGCCTTCGCCCTATTGAATGTGCAAGACGATGGCGTTCGTCACGCTCGCGCCCTTGGGACTAGTAGCCGTGGGGTTGAGGATGATTGCTTGGAGGGTGAACACGCTTCCAGAGGGCATGTTCAATGGGTCCCCCGTGGGCAGCGAGAGGAACGTGACCGGCGCTCTCGGCGGATCTGCGATTGGCGATCCGAAGTACTGACTCGTGCCGACGAGGTTCGTCTTGCCGATGTTGTTGTAGACGGTCAGCGGCGCGCCTCCCATCGTCAGAAGCGTGGGGAAGCAGG
>JAUIME010000141.1 GCA_030433195.1 bacterium | reverse complement strand
TGATCGTTCGTTGACGGTCGCTGCGGCCCCCACCGAGAAGACGCGCCCAAAAGGATGACCGTTTGACGAAGAACGCGCCCCGACGACGACGTTGGCGTCGCTTCCTGCTTTTCGCGCTGCTGGGCCTCTTCGTGCTCACGGTCGCCGCGGCGCTGCTGCGCAACGTGATCGCGCGGCCGGTGGTCGAATCTCTCGCGAGCCGCGCGCTCGGCATCGGCGTCGAGCTCGACTCGATCCACGTCTCGTTCGGCGGCGCGGTCACGCTGCGCGGATTCCGCACCGAGGCTCCCCCTGAAGATTCGCAGATCCGTGCGCTCGATCTGCGAAGCGTGCACGTGGAGGCGTCGGTTCCGGGCCTCGTGCGAAACGGCATCGAAGGGATTCGCCGCGTCGAAGTCGATGCCGGGACGATCGACGTCGACCTCGACCGCCCCGGCACGTTCCCCGAATCGAAGAAGGACAAGCCACGCAAGCCGCTCTCCGAGCTGCTTCCGAAGACGATTCCCGAGGTGCTCGTGAACGCGGGCCGCGTCGCGGTGAAGCGGCGCGACCTCATGCTCGAGCTGCTCGACACCGAGATCCGCAGCGTACGCGACGAGAACGCGCCCGACGCCGCAGGGACGACGCCCGAACCTTCGAACGTGACGATCTCGACACGACTCGACTGGCGGCTCGGCGGTCGCCAGGGAGCGCACGAGATTCGCGTCGCTGCCGGTTACACCGCCGGCGCGCTGCGCGAGCTCGCCGCCCGTGTCGACGATCGCGACGTGGTGCGCGCGGGTCGCTTCGACATCGCGAATCTGCGCGGCGACGTCCGGTTCGCGCTCGAGCCCTTCGGCAAGGGATCGATCACGCTCGAAGACGTGGCCGACGGCACCGCGCGGCTGGCGGCCGTCGTCGAGGAGATCGACATCGCCGAAGTCGAGCGCTTCGCGATCGGACGCACAGAGCCTCGCATCCACGGCATCGCGCGGGTCGAAGCCTCGGGAACGATCGATTTCGGCGCAATCGAGACGAGCCGCACGACGTTCGGTGCGTCGGCGACCGAGCTGCACTTCGACGACACCCTCGTCGGGCAGGCTTCGGCCGAGGGCTCGCTCGCCAAAGGTGAGCTGTCGCTCTCGAAGCTCGAGCTGTCGGGGCCGTGGGCGGAAGTCCGCGGCACGGACGTCCGCGCGGCGATCGCGTCGTTCGAACCCGCGGAGCTCCTCGCGGGATTCTCGGCGTCGTTCGACGTGCGCGTCATGGATGCGGCGCGCTTCGTCCCCGACTCGATCCGCGAACGGCACGAGGCCATACCCGCCGTGACCGAGAACCTCTCCGTGGTCGCGTCGGCCGACGTCGCCGACGGCGGCATCCGCGTGCGTGAGCTGCTCGTCGAATCCCCGAATCTCAGGGTCGTCGGCGAGAGCGGCTCCCTGACTCTCGATCTCGACGCACCGCTCGCCTCGACGGCCGAGCTCGAAGGACGCATCGAAGCCCCCGATCTCCACGAGCTCGCTTCGTGGCTCGGAGACGACGCGCCGACCGGCGGGCTCGACGCGCGCTTCCGCGTCGCCGGCCGACTCGACGATCCGACGGTATCGCTCGACGCTACCGCTCGATCGCTCGGTTGGCGCGAACACGCTGTCGGATCGCTCACGGCATCGGTCACGGCCGACCGACGCACGGCACGGCTCGAGGAGCTCGTGGTCCGGGAGGAAGACGGACCGAAGCTTCGCGGGCGCGCGACGGGCGCCTTCGAGGTCGAAACGCGCGAGCTTCGCGACGTGGCGCTCACGTTCGAGGCCGAGCGCCTCGCTGAGCGGTTCCCCGAGCTCGGCGACACCGCGCTCGCTGATCGCGCGGTGCAGTTCGACGCCACGGCGTCCGGGTCGCTCACCTGGCCACGCGGCACGATCGACCTGCGCACCGACGGCTCGACCGAGCCCATCCTCCTGCTCCGAAAAGACGCGGACTCGCTCGAGCTCGAAGCGCGCGCGCTGCCGATTCCCGACGGGACGTTCTCGTGCGCCCTGGCCGGCACCGTCGCCCGCGACGCGCGCACCGCCGACCTCGCCATCGATGCGTTCGACCTCACCTACCGCGGGGAATCGTGGACGTCGACCGAACCGTCGCGCTTGCAGATCGACCTCCCCAACGAACACATGACGCTCGAGCCGCCGTTGGCGATCGTCAACGATCGCGGCCGCGTCGAGGTGCGCCTCGAGCCGATCCCGAACCGGCCGCTGGCCCATTCGCTCGATGTCGTCGTCGAGGCGCCCGATACGGTCGCGATTCCGCTGCTCGCCTCGGCCGAGGCCGGCCCGCTCACGGTTCGCGACGGAAGACTCGAAGCGACGGCCCTCTTCGAGATCAAGACACGAACGGCGCGCGACTTCGTACCGAACAAGCTCTCGGTCCGCGGCCGTGTCGCAGACATCCGCAACGATCTCGCGGAGGCCGAAGCCAACCTCGAGCTCGACTTCACTCGAAACGGGCCGACACCGTCGGCCATCGCCGTCCTGCGCATCCCGCGATTCGTCATCGACGATCTCGCAGGGGACGCCACCTTCGACACTCCGCTCGACGGCTCCTTCGAGACCCAGATCGCCTGGGACGGCACGTGGGTCGACGTGTCGCGCACCCAAGGCGTCCTCGGTCCCGCGACACTCACCGCGGGCGGCCGTGCTCGCTTCGCCGTCGATCTCGACGAGGTGCTCGCCGGCGCCGCGATCGCGCTCCCCGAGGCGATCGATCTGCGCGCCGAGGTTCGCGCCGACGATCTTTCGTTCCTGCGTCGCGTCCACTCCGATCTGCGTCGCATCGACGGCGCGATCGGCCTCGACCTCGAACTTCACGGCACCGGCGCCGATCCGCAATGGGACGGGCAGTTCCGCGTCGACGACGTCGAACTGCGATTCGGGGACGTTCCCCCACTCGATGCCGTCAGCGCGATCGTCGACTTCCAGGGCGATGCGATCGACATCCGCTCGCTGCGCGGCGAGATCGGCGCGGCTCCGTTCGCGGTCACCGGCGGAGTGCGCGACATCTTCGGCGCGCGCACGATCGAGGTCGACATCGACGGCGACAACATCTTGCTCGCTCGCGACACGACGACCCGCGTGCGTGCCGACCTCGATCTCGAAGTGCGCGGGCGCCTCGACGCCCCGCGAATCGGCGGCGTCGTGACCGTGACCGACGCGAAGGTGCTTCGCGACATCCCGCTGCTGAACATCGGCGAGATCCTGCGCGTGGCGCAAACCGTCGGCACCGTCGACGACAGCGTTCGCGCCGACACGGGTGCGTTCGTACCGTTCCGTGTGCGCGGCGAGATGGCCGAGAAGATCCGCTTCGACGTCCTCACCCGATGCGAGAAGCCCGTCGAGATCCGCGGCAACGTGTTCCGCGGCTACGTCCGCACCGACCTGACGCTGCGCGGCACCGCCGCGACGCCGTTCTTCGTCGGCTCGGTCCTCGTCGAAGACGCGCGGGTGACGCTCCCCGCAACGCGCCTGCGCATCGACCAGGGCATCGTGCGCTTCGATGAAAAGACCCCGTTGTTCCCCGAGCTGAACCTGAACGGAACGACGCGCATGCACGGCTACGACATCACGGTCTCGGTCACGGGCACGCTGCTCTCGCCGACCGTCGTGCTCGCCTCGCAGCCGCCGCTTCCGGCCGACGATCTGATCCTGCTCGTTTCGACGGGGAGGCGCGTCGGAGCCAACGATTCCGAGACCGACAAGCAAGCCTTCCTCACGGTCGCGCAATACCTCGGCAGCGATCTCTTGCGGCAGATCTTCACCGACGCCGACGTCGACGCGGGCGAGTCGTTCCTCGAGCGCTTCGAGTTCGAGGCCGGACGCAACCTCAGCCGGTCGGGTGCCGAGACGTGGGAAGCGCGCTTCCGTCTCTCGGAGGACGTGGTGCGCAACGAGGACTCGCTGTACCTGACCGGCGAGCGTGACGAGTTCGACCACTACAACATGGGATTGCGGCTGGTGATTCGTGGACTCTGATCGCGACGACAGGGTGATGACGGAGCGCGCACGACCGCGAGTCGGGAAAGCCGGCCTTGCACGCGCGGCCCTCGTCGCGTTGCTCGTGATCGCGGTCGCGTCCTGCTCGTCGAGCCCCAAACTCGAGCGGGTCGAGCTCGAGGAGTACGTCGAAGCCGCCGACTCGATCTCGTTCAGCGGCAACAAGAGCGTCGAGGCTTCGACGCTGCGTTCGGCCGTGCAGAGCGACCTCGAGCGCCTCGCCGAGTATCGCCGCCCCGAAGCGCGCACGGGAGACCGCGACCCCGCCAAGTCCGTCGTCGACGACATCGCCTACGAGATCGAACTCTACTACCGCACGATCGGCTATCACTTCGTGCGCGTGTCCTACGAGTACTCGACCGACACGCGGAGCGCCGTCGTGCAGATCGAGGAAGGTCCGCGCGTGCTCGTCGACGGAGTCTCGTTCCGCGGTAACGAGGCGATCAGCGAAGACGTCTTGCGCGATCTGCTCGCCGACAAGCGCACGTGGATTCTCGGCCTCGGGGACCGCATCTTCGTCGAACGCGACGTACGATCGTTGCCGGGATCCATCCGCAGCGCCTACGAGGCGCGCGGCTTCCGCGACGTCCGTGTCGAGTCTCCCGAGATCCGCTTCTCAGAGGACCAGGGAGAAGCGAAGATCCGCGTCGAGATCACCGAGGGCCCGCAGTACCGGATGCGCGGAGCGACCGTCGACGAACGTGTAGGGGAGCTCGCCGAGCCGATTCGAACGCGCCTCGAGAACCTCGTCGGCCGCGCCTGGGTGCCGGCGCGTCGACTGCAGATTCGCGGGATCGTGGAAGAGGTGTACGGCGACCACGGCTATCCCGACGCCCGAGCCGGCATCGGCGTGCGCTACGAGCCCGCCGAAAAGAACGTCGCCGTGCACGTCGAGATCACGGTCGATCCCGGTCCGCGCGTTCGCATCGGTTCGATCCGTATCGAAGGCAACGACCGTACGCGGTCCGGCCTCATCAAGAGCCGCCTGCGCATGGATTCGGGCGATTGGTGGCGCGCGAAGGACATCCGATCCGCGTTTCACCGTCTGTTCTCGACGCAGCTCTTCCGCGCGATCCGCATCGGACCGCCCGAAGAGGCCGAAGAGGATTCCGACGACGGCAGCGAGGTCGCTTCGGAGGAGGCCGTCATCGGCGGGGCCGAAGAAGGAATCGTCACGCCGGACGAGGAGGACGAAGAGATCCTCACGCGCGATCTTCTCGTCGAGGTCGAAGAGGCCCCCACGCGCGACTACTTCGGCGAGGTCGGGTGGGGTTCGTACGACTTGCTGCGACTCAAGGGCGGGATCACCGAGCGCAACCTGTTCGGACGCGGACTCCAAGGACGCCTCGAGGCGCTCGGTTCGATCCGCGGCTGGAAGGCCACCGCGGGAGTCACGGACCCTTGGTTCCTCCGGTCGCGGTGGATCGCCGACGCCAGCGTCACGGCGTTGAGCCGTCAGGAGCCTTCGTTCACGGTGCAAGAGATCGAAGGCCGCACGCAAGTCCACCGGCCGATCACGCGAGCGATCGACGGCGGTCTCGCCTACCGCATCTCGGTGTCTCGTCTCAAGGAGAACGACGTCGACGAGGAGGAAGGTGACGAGGGCGGCGAGAACTTGCGCGTCGGGGCGATCGGACCGTTCCTCGAGTTCGATACGCGCAACGACATCTTCGCGCCGACACGCGGTGTCCGCATCCGCGGCGCCGTCGAGGTCGCCCATCCTTCACTCGGTGGTGAGATCACGTTCTTGCATCCGACGCTGTACGCGCGAGCCTTCGTACCTCTCGGGCCCGGAACCGTGATCGGCGGCAACTTCGAAACGCAGTGGAAGATCCCGCTCTCGCGAACCGAGGTCATCCCGCTGCAGGAACGCCTCTTCAACGGAGGCGAGAACTCCGTACGAAGTTTCAAGGAATCGGAACTCGGACCGCTCGACGACCAGAACGACCCGCGCGGCGGCGAGGTGCGCAACCTGTTCTCGCTCGAACTGCGCCAACACTTGTTCGACACGGTCTCGGGAGCGCTCTTCTTCGACTACGGCAACGTCGGACTCACGACGGACGACTGGAGCAAGGACTTCCGACCGGCGGTCGGAATCGGCCTGCGCTACGGGTTGCCGATCGGTCCGATCCGACTCGACCTCGGTCACAACTACGACCGGCGCCGCGACGAGGACGGTTACGTGCTGCAGCTCGCGGTCGGCATGCCGTTCTGATCGAATCGCGGATCACCGGACCGACAGGTCACCGTTGTGCGTCTCGATGCGCAACTCGGTTTCGGCCGCGCCATAGCGAGCTTCCCACGAGCGGCTTCCCGTCTTCGTGAAGGTGCCGCCCGAGAGGCTGCCGTTACGCGTCGAGAACCGCACGAGCATCGACGTCGCTTCGCCGGGTCGAATCTCCACGTCGCCGTTGTGCGTCTCGACGGATCCCGTCGCGGTTTCCGCCGACTCGAGATCGACCGTGATGTCCCCGTTGTGCGTCGAGGCCGCGATCGCGCCACCCGAGGAAGAGAGGACCAGGTCGCCGTTGTGCGACTTCGCTTCGATCGAGGCACCGGCCGCTTCGATGCGAATGTTGCCATTGTGCGTCTTGGCGTACGCGGTGCGCGTCGGGCCGAGCACCGTGAGGTCGCCGTTGTGCGACACGACTTCGACCGGCATCGCGGGCGTCCCGACGACGCTGAAGTCGACACGACCACCCCACCGGCGCTCGCGACCGTCATCCCAGCGCCAGCCGAGCACGAGCGTGTCCTCATGCGGCTCCGCGAAGATCGAGATCGACTCGAGGGCGCGCGCCGCGTCTTCGTCCGACGAGCCGCCGCCGTGCAGCGTATACACGATCTCGATCGCACCCATGTTGCCGGGTTGCGTGCCGTCGTAGCGCACGTCGCCGTTGTGCGTCTCGACACGTAGCTCCGACGTCGACGCCGAAAGCATGTCGAGCTTCATCGAACCCTCTTCGCGCACCCAATGCGAAGGTCCGAACGAGCAGCCCGCGAGCAGCGCGAGCGCGAACAGCCCCGCCGCGATGCGCGTCAGCTCGGTCGAACGAGCGCCTATCGATCTCTCCGAACCACCCGCGAACCCTCGAGCGGCCTGTCGTCGTCGCATTCGCTTCGGCATGTTTTCCTCTCGATTCGTGTTTCTGGATCGACCTGTCGCCCGAGACCGTCGACATCGTATCAGACCGCGCGGCTGCTATGCTCTGGCCCATGGCCCGCAGCAAGAAACCGCCCCGCAAGAAACCGCCCCGCAAGAAACCGCCCCGTACCTCGGGATCCGAGGACGCTCCTTTTCGGCGCGTTCACGAGATCGTCCGAGCGATCCCGCGCGGGCGCGTGACGACGTACGGGCAGATCTCTCGAAAGCTCGACGGCCGCATCTCCGCACTCGCCGTCGGTTGGGCGCTGAACCAGTGCCCCGACGACGTTCCGTGGCATCGCGTGGTCAACGCCAAGGGCGGATGTTCGACGGACCGCCGTCCCGATGTGCCGCCCGGCGCTCAGAAGTTCCGGCTCGAGGACGAGGGCGTCCGCTTTCGGTCCGACGGCACGGTCGACCTCGATTGCTACGGTGTCGACGACGACTGAAGCGGCTCGGCAAGCGCTTCGTCGAGCGCGGCAATCACGCGATCGACCTCGTCCGGCGTGTTGTAGTGCACCATCGAGACGCGCACCACCCCGTCCTGTTCGCGAAGACCCAGACGATCGACAGGTGCGCGTGCGTAGAAGTCGCCGTACCGAATGGCGACGCGATGCCGCTCGACCGCGCGTACGACATCCGAGGATCGACGCCCTTTCACCACGAACGAGATCGTCGGCACGCGGTCCGCATCGAGCATCGAGGAGGCGCCGATGATGCGCACGTCGTCACGCGTGCGAAGCCACGCGAGAAGCGGCTCGCCGATCGCCTCTTCGTGCGCCTCGATCGCGGCGTAGGCCGCGGTGATCGCCGCGGCGGAATCGATCGGAGACTCGCCCGTCGCGGCGCTCGCACGGCGTCCGAGTTCCTCGAGATAGTCGAGGATCCCCGTCGCACCGACCGTGAGCTCGTAGTTGACGTTCCCGGGCTCGAGCTTCTGCGGGATGCGGTCGCGCGGAACGAAGGACACGGGGTCGAGCGCGAGCATCGCGTCGCGACGCCCCCACAGCACGGCATGATGCGGCCCGTAGACCTTGTACAGGCTGAAGACGTAGTAGTCGACGCCGAACGCCGCCACGTCGACGGCGCGGTGCGGCGCATAGGCGACGCCATCGACCACCACCTCCGCACCGGCTCGGTGTGCGACCTCGGCGAGCTCGCGCAGCGGATGCACGGTGCCGAACAGGTTCGAAACATGCGTGAGCGCGACGAGGCGCGTCCGCGGCGACACGACGCGACGCAACGCATCCGGCGTCAGCGTGTATTGTTCGTCGAAGTCGAGGAACACGAGCTTCGCGCCGTCTTGCTCGAGACGCCGCCATGGCTCGAGGTTCGCGTCGTGCTCCGCGCGCGTCACGACGATTTCGTCGCCCGGCTCGAACCGCTCGCGCATCGCGCGCGCGAGCGTATCGAGCAAGAGCGTCGACGTCGCCCCGAGCACGACCTCTTCCGCGGATGCCGCGCCGATCCATCGCGCGATGCGCTCACGAGCTCCGGCCACGCGCTCCGCCGCCATTCGCGACCGCTCGTACGTGGCGCCGAGCTGGACGTTCGTGTGCAGCAGGTAGTCACTCACGAGGTCGGCGACGCGCGCGAGCGTCAGCGATCCGCCGGCGTTGTCGAAGAACGCCCACTCGCTCGCGAGCCCCGGGAACGACTCACGCACGAACCGCATCACGTCGTCGTTCATCGGTAGCGTGTGAACTTCATCCGATCGTCGTCGACTCGCCGTCACGGGTCGATCACGCCCCCACGATCAGAGAAAGCACGAAGAGGAAGCCGTTCTCCGCTGCCCATGACTCTCGGCGGGTCGAGTCACGCCAGCGCCGTTCGACCCGCTTCTTGATCGGCCTCTCGTCTTTGCGCAGAGGCCGCGTTGACACCGCGCGATCGAAGAGAATCTCCACGCGGTCCGAATGAAGATCGAGTTGCGTCTTGCGCCTATTCACGTCTTCACCTCCTTCACGCCGACGAATCGCTGAGGAACGCGAGAATCATGCCCACAATGTCGAGGCCCCAAGCTCCGACGTCCCCTGCACTGCCGGCGCTCCCGGTCGCGCTTCTTCGCGGCTCGACCTCCCTACGGATCGTGACGCGGCCGACCTCGCCCGCATCGAAGAAGACCCCGTAGCACGATTCGCAGATGTCGATCTCGACACCCCGCACTTCGGCGACGACGAGGGGCGTGCCCTCGCACGTCGGGCAACAAAGACTCCCGTAGTTTCGATCGCCGTTGGCGAAGGCGCGATCGAAGTCCCCCTCGACCCTCTTCTTGGTCTTGCCTGCGGGAAGCATCGATGCGAGTCCGGCAATCGGCACCCACGTACCGCGGCAGGCGATACACCGATTCCCTGTCGCGTTCTTCACCTGCTGCTCGCGCATCACCGCTCGTCAGCTCGGACACTGCATTGTCGTACC
>JAUIME010000140.1 GCA_030433195.1 bacterium | reverse complement strand
CACGCTCCGATCCGCGAGCGAAGTACGTCCGCACCACCAGAGAAGGACCATCGTCCATGCCCACTCGGACCCCGTCCACCCAGAGTTCGTCCACCTCGTCCTCGCCCCCATCGGGCGGTTTCGATACGTTCGGGCTCGATCCGCGTATCCTCCGGGGCGTCGAATCCGCCGGATTCACGACCCCGCGACCGATCCAAGAGAGCACGATCTCCGCCGCGATGGAGGGCCGCGACATCCTCGGCCTCGCCGCGACCGGAACCGGCAAGACCGCGGCGTTCGCGCTGCCCATCCTCGATCAACTCCTCGAGACTCCCGGTCAAGGCCCGCACGCCCTGATCGTCGCGCCGACGCGTGAGCTCGCGCTGCAGATCACCGAAGAGATCCGACTGCTCGCCAAGCACACCGAAATCCGCGTTGCGACCGTCTTCGGCGGCGTCGGCATGGCTCCGCAGATCGCGAAGCTCAAGTCGCGCCCCGACATCATCGTGGCGTGCCCGGGACGCCTCCTCGATCTGCATCGTCAGCGTGTCGCCGACCTGAGCCGCATCGAGATCCTCGTGCTCGACGAAGCCGACCACATGTTCGACATGGGATTCTTGCCCGACGTCCGCAGGATCCTCGCCGCACTGCCCCATGACCGCCAGAATCTCCTGTTCTCCGCCACGATGCCGCCCGAGATCCGCGGCCTCGCCGACGCGATCCTCGATCGCCCGCACGTGGTCGAGCTGCAGCACTCCGCTCCCGCGTCGACGATCGAGCACGCGCTCTATCCGGTCGACGAGAAGCAGAAGATCAAGCTGCTCGAGCGCATCTTCGACGAGCGCGGATTCGTGTCGTCGATCGTCTTCACGAGAACGAAACATCGCGCGAAGCGCCTCGCGCAGAGACTCGAGAAGAGCGGGCATCGCGCCGTCGCGCTGCAGGGCAACATGTCGCAAGGTCAGCGCGAACGCGCGATGGACGGCTTCCGCCGCAAGTCGTTCGACATCCTCGTCGCGACCGACATCGCCGCGCGCGGCATCGACGTCGACCAAGTGTCCCACGTCGTGAACTACGACATGCCGAACACGCCCGACGCCTATACGCACCGCATCGGCCGCACGGGTCGATCGGAACGCGAGGGAAAGGCCTACACGTTCGTCACCGCGGACGACGCGACGATGGTGCGTCAGGTCGAGCGCCGCATCGGCGAACCGATCCCCCGCCGCGCCATGGACGGGATCGCGCCGCTGCCGTTCCCGAGCTCCGACCGCAGCGTCGGCCGCGGGCGCGAATCCCGCCAAGCGGACGGCCGGCGAAACGAGAATCGTCGCCGTGACACGGGTCGCAGCAACGCACGACGCAACGACACCGATCGAGGCGACGCACGAGGAACGCGCGGCTCACAGTCGCGCCGCTCCCAACGAGACGATCGCGATCGGGGCGCGTCATCCGGTTCGCAGAGTAACGCTCGACGCCCCGGCCGAGCCTTCTCCGACACTTCGGGGACCGAACCGACGGGCGAAGGTCGACGCCGGCGCCGACGCGGTGGGCGTGACACGAACCGTAGCGGGTCGGCATCGGCCGAATCGACCTCCGGATCGAAGCCGCGTTCGCAGCGGTCGAGGTCGGGCGCGCCGAAATCGGGCGCGGCGTCCTCCGGCGGCTCGCGATCGGGCGGATCGAAGGCGCAGGCCGAACGATCGGGCGCACCCCGCGGCGCCTCGCGCGACGCTTCGGGCGCCGGGAACGGCCCGACCCGACGGCGACGCCGTCGCCGTCGCTCGCGTCGCGGCGGCGGGGACGCCTCCTGAACCGTACGGAGGCGACGGTACCTGCCGAGCGTCGACCGAACCGTACCGCCTCCTGAACCGTTCGTGAACGGGAGGGGCCGTCGTGCGGAGATTCGTGCACCCCTCGCGATGGAGCCGTCATTCGAGTGGTAGCGTCCTTCGCGTCGTGAACCGACACGGCGCGGGACCTCCCGATCGATGGCGACCCTGGAGAGGAGGCTTCGCATGAAGCGTTTCATGACGGTGTTCGTGGCGTTGACGCTCGCGCTCGCCCTGGCGACGATCGCGACCGCAGGCGGCGACTGCGAGTGCAAGGAAGCGAAAGCGACCGGTGGATGGTGCGACGGGTGCTCGGCCGGCTTCTTCGGCGACATGGTCCTCACGTCGAAGAAGCTCCACGGCGCCCTTCAAGCCAAGCCGATTCCGGCGGACAAGCTCACGAGCCTCCCCTGCGACGGCTGCAAGACGGCAATCGAAGAGGACGGTACCTGCGAGAGCTGCCACGTCACGTTCGTGAAGTCCTACGCCTTCCGATCTCCCTACGCGGCGGCGCTCGCGCAGGGCCAACCCATGCAGTGGGACGAAAAGGCCCACGCCGCGAAGAAAGCGAAGGGCGAAGCGGCCGACTGCCAAGGGTGCGAGGCGGCCGCCAAGGCCGGCGGGTGGTGCAACGACTGTAGCGTCGGCTTCGTCGGCAGCCACATCTACAAGGACAAGGTCGAGCACAAGAACGCGCGCAAGGCCCTCACGATGATTCAGCGGGCCGACCGGGTCGCGAAGTCGTGCGAGTCGTGCGCCGTCGCGATGGTGACCGACTCGAAGTGCGGCGGCTGCAAGATCGCCTACCGGAACGGCAAGAAGATCCGCCTCTGACCCATCCCCCGAAGAGAGAATCGAAGAGAAGAATCGAAGAGAAGAATCGAAGAGAAGAATCGGAACGAATCGTGACGGCTTTCCCGAGCCGGACGGACCGGACCCGACCGCGACGCCTCACGGTGTAACGGCCGGGTCTTTTCGTATCTCGAACCGTTCGATCGGAAGACATCGCGACGGGAAACTGGTAAGAACAAGGGCATGCCCGAGCTGCCCGAAGTCGAGACGCTGCGACGCGGTCTCGCGCATTCTCTCCCCGGTGCCGAGGTCCGCGCTGTCCGCGTTCGCGAGACGCGGCTCCGACGCCCCGTCCGGACTCGACGCCTGCGATCGCGACTCGTCGGTCGCTCGATCCTCGCGGTGCGACGCCGCTCGAAGTATCTGCTGGTCGACGTCGAAGGCGATACGCACGTCGTCGTGCATCTCGGCATGAGTGGCACCCTCGAACTCACGCCCGCGACGTCCCCCCTCCAGACGCACGTCCACGTGGTCCTCGAGCTCGATTCGGGGCTGGAGTTGCGCTACCGCGATCCGCGACGCTTCGGACTCGTGGACGTTCTGTCGACCGCCGAGCTCATGGCGGATCCGAGTTTCACGACGCTCGGCCCCGAGCCGCTCTCCGACACGTGGCGGACCACGGATCTCGTCGACGCCGCGCGCGGCCGACGCGTTCCCGTGAAGGCGTTTCTCATGGATGCCCGCGTCGTCGTAGGGGTCGGCAACATCTACGCGAACGAGGCGCTCTACCGCGCGGGCGTTCATCCGCGACGATCCGCAGGCCGGATTGCCGAGTCTCGGTGGGAGCGGGTACACGGCGCGGTGCGCGAGGTCCTCCTCGAAGCGATCGAGAACCGCGGTACGACTCTTCGCGACTTCCACGACAGCGCCGGCAACGACGGCGGCAACGCGGCGGCGTTACGCGTCTACGGTCGCGAGGGTGAAGCCTGCGGCACGTGCGCGCGTCCGATCCGTCGGCTCGTGCTCGGAGGTCGATCGACCTTCTACTGTCCGCGGTGCCAACGATGAGGGTACGCGAACCGCGCTCGGTCTTCGGCATGCTCGCACGCTCCGTCGTACGCGGCGTCGTGATGGCGTTCCTCATTCTCGGCGGGATCGTCGCCGTCGACACGTTCGGGCCGCCCGCATGCCGTCATCGAATGCCTCGCTTCGTCGTCGCGCCGATCCACGAGGGACCACCCGCCATCGAAGGAGCGACGATCCGCGCCCGCCTGCTCCCGTGCGAAACCCTCTTCCTCAACGACCGCCTCGTCACGAGTCGACCGTACCGGCTCGCATGGTTCGATCGACTCACGGCCCCGTTTCGCGATGCGCAAGGACGCGCGGCCGTCGAGTTCGACGTGCGCCCGGCGTTCGACGCGCCCCAAGCCGCACTCCTGAAGCTCCTCGAGGAATTGCTCACGAGCTACCAAGTCGAGCGTGTGCGCCTCGCGCCGCCAGCGACTTCGGCACGCCGCCTCGTCCCCTCGTGGATCGCCCTCGAGCTCGCGCCTGAAGAGGGCGGGACGAGCCGCGACGAAGGGACGCTTCACTTCGGGGTGAGCGCCGATCCGAAGGACTTCCATCGCGTCGCGATCCGAACGCCGTCGGGCACGACCCTCGAAATCGACACGACGGACGACTCCCGTGAGTCGTGGCGAGACGGTGCCGAGCCCGAGGGGTTCGGACCGCTGTTGCGCGAACTTCGCACTGCGATCGGCGCCGCACCCGAAGGACGCCCTCCCGCGCGGATCGTGTGCGTGATCGACCGTTCGACACCCTACTCGGCGATCCATCGCATCCTCGAAGCGTGCGCACGAACAAACGAGGAACTCGAACCGAGTCGACGGGCCGTCCTCTCCCTGTCGTCCCCGAAATCGCGACATGTCGAAGTCGTGGTCTCGAAGTCGGCCCCATGACCGAAAACCGGAGTCACGCCATGTGGAACACACCGATCGGACGCGTCCGGCTGCTCGGCATGATCGAGGGCGTTTCGTTCCTCGTCCTGCTCGCGATCGCGATGCCGCTCAAGTACTTCGCCGGCAAGCCCGAGGCCGTCAAGATCGTCGGCTGGATCCACGGCGTCTTGTTCGTCGCGCTGTGCCTCGCCATCGTCTTCGCGATGCAAGCCCTGCGCTGGACGACGCGGCAAGCGCTCGTACCGTTCGTCGCGGCACTGCTCCCCTTCGGCCCGTTCGTGATCGACCGGCGCCTCCGTGACGAAGAGAACGAGCGCGACTGACGGGCGGCCGGAACGCGGCTCACCGCGTCGCTCTCGGATCGCGTTTACCGGGGCCCCGGCGCTTCGGCGCGGCGGATGGCGAGCGCAGGGTCCGGCATGAGCGAGACCGGGCGCACCCCGTCGTCGACGACGATTCGGAATCGATCGATCCCCTCGCCGCCGCGCGCGCGGTCGGTCGGCTTCGGTAGCGTGATCGGGACGGTGTACGTCCCGTCTCCGTGATCCACGACGGCTCCGATGCGCGAGAGCGCCGCGCTTTCCGGGGCATGCTCGACGCGAAGCGACGCGATCGAGACGTCGATCGGTAGCCCTTGATCATCGCGCAGGTCGACCGACAACGTCGTCGCGCCCGGACGCCCCGGGATGAGGCTCGTGCGGCCGAGCGTGGCGATGGATCGGATCGCGTCCGGCCTGCCTTCGAGCGAGGCACGCCACACCATGAAATCGCCGAGCAGTTGATCGACCGGGTCGGGCGAAGACGGCTGCTGGAACGCGACGTTGAGCGTCAGGAAGTAGTCGCCGTCCGCGCACCCGTTCGCGTTGCAGTTCGGGTCGTCGGTGTCACCGATCCGCGCGACGGCGATACACCCGATATGCCCCGACTTCGTGAAGGGAGGCGGCGGACATCCGCACGAATCGGGCGGGTTCGTCGTGCACGAACAACGACCGTCACCGCCGGTGTCGCGCGCCGCCACGTGCGCCGCCATGATCTTCTCGGCGAGATCACCCGGCGTGTTCAGCACCGCGTCCTCGATCGCGTCGACGACGCATTCGCCCGCGAGCACGTTCCCCTGCACGGCGTACGAGATGTCGCCGATGCGTCCCGCGCGACCGCCGCGGTATCGTCCGTTGGCCGTCCCCGTGAACGTCACCGACTCGTGGTCGACGTCGGCGATCCCGTACTGGCGCTGTTGATGACCCGTGATCATCGCGACTTCTGCGAGGATCTCGGCCGGGGAGAGCCCCGCGTTCAAGCCCGAGAAGATCACCGGCCGGCGCACTCCATCGAAGTCGCCGGCAGCTTGACACGCCGCGGCCCCCTTGCCGACGACGACCACCGGAACGATCCTCAGCAGGTTGAAGCTCGTCAAGCACGTCACCGTACCGACGCCGACCTCCTTGGTTCGCTGGTCGACGAGAACGATCGACCACGTCGCCGACGCCTTCGTCGTGAAGCCCAGTGCGATCACGACCATCGTGCAGAACGTGACGAAACGACGTCGAAACTCCATGATCTCCTCCGTACGGACCCTCGTCGCGATTCACGTCGCGGCGGGAGGTCCGAATCGCTGCCGCATCGAGAACGCCTCGGTCGTGGGGCCGAGCTCCCACAGGAGTTCGAGCCGCCGGCGGCCTTCCTCGGCGTCGGGAAGCGTTCCCTTCGGGATCCACCACAACGCGACGGGCGGTCGATCCGCCGTCGCGAACCACTTCGCGCGCTGTCGCAGCACGGCGCCGTGATCCGCTTTGTACACGTACGTGCGCAGGGATTCGAAGGACTCCCAGACCGAGAGGTTGAAGAGGACCGTCTCGTCTTCGAACGCGCGGATCGCGGTCGCGTCTCCGGTCTCGGTCTGCAAACGCCACACGAAGCCCGGCGCCTCGTCGGCCGCGCGATTCACGGGATCGAGCTGCTTCACGAAGTCGGCCATTCGGGGCGAGTCGAGGGGCGCGAGCATCTGCGCCCAATTCGCCTGTGCGAGGTGGAATTCCATGATCGTCGCCTCGATCCGTCGTCCTGCTCCGAACGCGATCCGCCGTCGCGGGTGCCGTCTCGGCCACCCAGGGCCGAAACTCTCACGATAGGCGCCCGGCCGTCCGAGGTCAATCCCGCGCCTCGGCGGCCGCGTGACGTTCCCGGCCGTGGAGGCTAGAATCGACGCGGGCGGAGGCGGCCCCTCGCACGGATCCCGAATCCCGGCCCGCGACGCGGTCGGTCACGCCCTCGCAGTCCAATCCCACGCCAACCGATCGGACGGAGCCCGAATCATGAAACGCTGGATGTGGATCGCCGCCGCGGTCGTCGCCGTACTCGCGGCCGGAACGATCGCCGTGGACCTCTACTGGAACGAATTCTTCCCGCGGCGGTTCTTCGTGGTCGAAGACGGAACGCTCTTCCGCGGTGCGCGCCAGCGTGATCGCGCGCTCGAGGGCATCCTCGAGAAGCGTGAGTGCCGCACGGTTCTCTCGCTCACCGGGGCCGTCGAATCGAATGCGGAAGTCGCGCGCGAGCATGACGCGGCCTATCTCGTCTACAACTGGAAGGGCAACGGCGTCGGCCCGTTCGAAGAGTACCTCGAGGCCGCGCGCATCCTCGACGACGAGAAACAACAACCGGTCTTCTATCACTGCGCCGGCGGGCGCCACCGCACGAATGCCGCGACGTTCGCCTATCTGCTGGAGACGGGCGTCGCCCCGGAGGAAGCCCTCGAACGCATCGAGCGCTACGGCTTCGACGAAGAACACGACCCGGTTCTGGCTGACCACCTTCGCGAATACGCGGTGTGGCGCGCGATGCAATCGCCGCCCGGCGCGCCCGCGGCCGAAGGGGCACCGACGGAGTGAGCGCGGCAGGCCGGATCGACCGGCCTGCCGCGAGAGTTGTTGCTTCATTGCATCGTGTCGCGGGCGGCGCGTCGTTGCGCCCGACGGGTCCGCGACTGCGGGGATCTCAGTCCTCCGCGTCGACCACGAGGCGAGATTCGCCCGCATCGAGCACCTGCAGCGTCTTCAGGAACTCGACGATCGAGTCCTGATCGCGCGGCGAAAGCGCGACGAAGTTGTCCCGCGCTTCCTGACCCTCGCCACCGTGCAGCATGATCGCGTCGCTGATCAGCAAGCAGCGGCCGTGGTGCATGAAGGGCGGCTCGTTCGCCATGCCCCAGAGCTTCTTGGTGAGCCACTGCTCGGTCCCGATTCCGCCCTGTTCGAGCACCTCGTTGTTCAGATCCGGCCCCATGTCGTGGCGCTTGAGGTCGGTGAACGCGGGCACGAGCACCGAACCGTCGGCCTCGCGCGGAAGCCGCGGCTGCGGACCCTCGGCCGTCAGGTCGAACGCGAACGGGGCCGGAACGTCCCCGACCTGAAGGTTGCCGGCCGGGTTGTACGGGTTCGGCTCCGTGAAGATCGGGCTCTCGAGCCGAAGGTTCGGGATGTGGCACGTGGCGCACCCGATCTCGTTGAAGAGTTGCTCGCCGCGCTCGACCGCGCGTTTGGCGGCCGGGTGCGCAGGCATCACGCGGCCCGGAACCGGGAGCGCCGCCTGGTAGATCGTCACCGCGGTGATGTCGCCCTCGGTGAGTTCGTCCATGTAGCCGTCGACGTCGAAGTCGACGCCGGGGCCGAACCGCTCGGACGACTGCATGCCGTGGTGATGGTTCATCGCGTTGTTCGAGAACTCGCGCAGCGAAATGACCGCGCCCTTCTGGTGGAACGGCTTGACGATCAGATCGGCATCGACCCCTTCGACGCCGCTCGTGTCGAGAGTCCCGTCGAGGTGCGCCGTGAGGCTCCCGAACGAAACCCCCTTCGTGAGCAGCGCACGCGTCACGGGGCCGCCGTTCTGCTGCGCTTCGGCGATCGCCGCGTCGCGGATCGCGAGCAGGTCCGCCGTCATCTCGCGCGCGAGCAGCTCGATGTAGCCGGCGCCGAACATGCCGAGCGTGACGCGCTCGTTCGCGACTTCCTTGAGCGAGTGCATCTCGAAGCCGTCGCCCTCACCGCCGTCGAAGTTCACGAACGGGAAGCGCTGGCCGAGCACGAACACGTTGGCGACGTTGCCCCCGCCACCTCCCGATCGCGGCAGATTGTGGCAACCGCCGCATGCGTTGGCGTCGGGCGCCGAGACACGATTGAAGTTGTCGGGGAACTCGCGGCGAGCACGCACGGCGCCGGTCCCCGTCGTCTCGGGACGGCCCGCGCCATCGAGCGTGTTGAAGTTGGCTCCGAACAAGAGCTTTCCTTGCTGCTCGAGCTCGTGGAATCCGACGAGTCCTTGATCGATGTCGCTTTGGCGGATGTGGCGCTGCACCGTCGGCTCGTCGCCGATGATGCCCGATCCGTTCTCGAAGATCGTCAACGATTCGGCGTCGGGCGGCAGGACCTGCAGCGTCTTGAGGAACTCGACGATGTCGGCCTGATCGAGCGGGTTCAGCACCATGTACGCGTCGCGTGACGCCTGCGCGTCGCCGCCGTGCTTTTCGATGGCCTCCGAGAGGAGCAGCGCGCGACCGTGGTGCAGGTACGGCGGTTCGTTCGCGGCGCCCCACAGCTTGCGCGTGAGCCACTGCTCGGTCGGGATCCCGTCCTGTTCGAGGAACTCGTTGTCGAGCTCCGGCCCCATGTCGTGGCGCTTGAGATCGGAGAACAGGGGAACCATCACCGAACCGTCAGGCTGGCGAGGAAGGTGCGGACCGGGTCCGTCCGCCGTCAGGTCGACCGCGGGCGATAGCCGTGGCGTCGCCCTGCGCCCGATATTTTCGAGCATGTCGATGATCTCTGTCGCCGTCATTGCATCCGTCCCTCAGATCCTTGCTAGACCGCCGCCGCCACCGGCCCGAGGCTCAGGTGCGATTTGGTCAGGGCCAGGCCGGTATTGGCGCTGGCGTGGCAGATGTAGCAGACCACGTGTTCGGGGTATTCGCGCGTCCGCAGAAAGATGTGCAGCCTGTCTTCCGAGAACACGGCGATTTCTCCGAACCCGGGGGTGTCGTTGT
>JAUIME010000139.1 GCA_030433195.1 bacterium | reverse complement strand
CCCCTCTTCGCTCGGGACGGTCTGCTTCGAGGTGTTGCTCGGAGCGGGCGCGAGCCCCGTCGCCGTCTTCAACGCGATCGGAAAAGAGCAGAAGGTCGGCGAGAGCATGTACTTCGACGGATCACCCGCCACGGATCCGTTGCGCGCTCCGTCGCTGTTCCTCGATCTCCCCGGCGGTGACTCGCCGAACCTGCCGGCGGGCACGATTTTCACGCTCCAAGGCGCGCTCCTCGATCCGGGATCGCCGAGCCCGCGCGGCGTGTCGCTCACGAACGCGGTCGTGGTGAACGTGCAGTAATCCGAGCGTGCAGTGACTCATATACGTGCAGTGACCCATATACGTGCAGTAATCCGAGCACGTACACGTGCAGTGATCGGCCGAGCCTCTTCCGCCGCCGATCAGGGCTCGGGCTGCGTCGAAAATCCTTCGAGCGGCCCCAAGTCGTAGCGGTCGCGCGTGAACGTCGGGCGGCTCATCGCGTAGCGCACGAGCAATTCCGCGAGCCCGTCGAGTGCGCTGAAGTGCGTACGCTCGTAGCCATGGGACGAGTCGACGCCGAAGCACACGAGCGCCGTGCGCGAGTCACTTCCCGCGGCGATGGCCGACGCCACGTCGCAGCGGTAGTGCAAGAACACGTCGCGCTGGTGCGGAATCCCGGCATCGCTGCACAAGCCGAGCAACTTGCGGGTCAAGTGGTAGTCGAACGGTCCGCTCTCGTCCATCATCGCGATCGTGACGCCGCGCTCCTTGGACTGTTGGCCCGGTGCGGGCGTCGCGTTGTCGACGGCTACGAGCTCCGCCACGTCGCCGTGCAGCACGGCGGCGGCCCCCGAACCGACTTCTTCCGTGATCGTGAACAACAAGTGGCAGTCGACGGGGAGCTTCGCGCCGCTCTCGACGAGTGACTTGGCCGCTGCCAGGATCACCGCGACACCGGCTTTGTCGTCGAGATGCCGCGCATTGATGTACCCCGACTCGCAGATCTCGGGCGACGTGTCGACAGCGACGAAGTCGCCCACCGCCACACCGAGCCGCTCGAGGTCCCCGCGCGACTCGGAATCTTCGTCGATGCGGATCTCGACCTGCGTCCACGCGTTCGGCTGCGTGTCGATCTCGTCGTTGTAGACATGCCCCGACGCCTTGAGCGGCAGCACCGTGCCGCGATGCGCTCCCGTCTCGGTGATGATCGAAACGCGAGCGCCCTCCGCGAACCGGCTCGACCACGTACCGACCGGAAGCACTTCGAGACGACCGTTGTCCTTGAGGCGCTTGACCATCATTCCGAGCGTGTCGACATGCGCGACGATCGCGCGGTCGGGTGAGGACAGCTCGCCCGGAAGGTCGGCGCGAATCGCTCCACGCCGCGTGAGTTCGAAGCCGATCCCGAGGCGCTCGAGCTCTTCTCCCACGTAGCGGACCACGGTGTCCGTGTACCCCGACGGACTCGGGATCTCCAACAGATGAATCAAGACTCGGCGCAGGTACTCCGAGTCGATGCGAATCCCATCGCTCACTCGCTCGTCTCCTTGATGTCACGATGTCCCGAGACGGCACTCTCCGGGAACAAAAAATCGATGAATCGTTCGGCGGTCGGTTGCGGCTCGTGGTTTGCCAGGCCCGGCCGTTCGTTCGCTTCGAGGATCACGAACTCGTCGCCGTCGACCGCGGGCACGATGAAGTCCATGCCGACGACCGGAATCCGTAGCGCGCTCGCGGAGCGAATCGCCGCACGGGCGAGCGCCGGATGCACCCGATCGGTCACGTCGTGGAGCGTTCCGCCGGTGTGCAGGTTCGCGGCCCGCCGTACGACGAGTCGCTCTCCGGACGGAAGAACGTCATCCATTCCGTAGCCCGCGACGCGCACGTAGCGTTCGGTTTCTTCGTCGAGCGGAATTCGGCTTTCGCCGCCCGTCGCGCGCATGCGACGACGGTTCCTGCGCTCGATCAACGCACGAATCGTGTGCTGTCCGGAGCCGACGATGCGCGGCGGACGACGTACCGCAGCCGCCACCATCTCGCCGTGGATCACGACGAGGCGCAGATCATGACCGGTCACGAACTCCTCGAGCAGTACCGTCTCACAGATCTCGGACGCCTTGCGCACGGCCACCTCGAGATCGTCCGGATCGCGGATGTCGACCGACACACCGCCGCCCTGCTCGCCCCGCGCCGGCTTCACGACGATCCGCTGGTAGCGTTCGAGGAACGCGCGGTTGGCCTCGGCGTCACCCGCGAGCGCCTGCCCCGGAACGGGCAGCCCCGCCTCGACGAGCCGGGCTCGCGTCTGGCACTTGTCGTCGCACCATTGAAATGCGATCGCGCTCGTGAGCTCGGTCAGCGACTCGTGACAGATGATCGAGCGCCCCCCCAGAGTCAACGTGAACACGCCACGCTCGGCGTCGTGAACGTCTTCGGCGATCCCCCGCCGGCGCGCCTCGCGCACGATGATCTGCGCGTAGGGGCCGAGGTCCTTCGCCGCCTCGTTCGGGACGAAGAGCGGCTCGTTGTACGGGTTCTTCTTCTTGACGCAGAACACCGGAACCCGCTGGAATCCGAGCTTCTCGTACAAGCGAATCGCGGGCACGTTGTCGTGCATCACCGACAGGTCCATGTACTGCCGCCCGCGCGAGAGGTACGACTCGGCCAGGTAACGCACGAGCGCTTCCCCCACTCCGACGTGCGGGATGTCCGGATGCACGGCGAGCGCCCACAAGCTCGTTCCTTGCTCGGTATCGTCGAAGGCATCGACGTGGTCGATTCCCGTGACGGTGCCGATGATCTCGCCGGTCGCCTCGTCCTCGGCGACCCAATACGAACGTCGCTTCGAAGCACGGCTCTCGAACAGGAAGTCCTCGTCGACGGGCACCATCTTCGCGCTCGCGTACACTCGGCGAACGCCGGCCGCATCGGCACGCGACTGCATGCGTCTGATGATGAAACCGCGCGGCGCGCGCTTCGCCGGCCGATACACGGAGAACATGAGTCGGTACGTATGCGAGGGATCGAGGAAGAGCTCCTGCGGCGCGAGCGAGAGCAACACGTGCGGATCCCGCGGATAGAGCGAGATGTTCCTGCGGCCCGGCTCTTCGTCGAGTACCGCATCGACGACGTCTTGCTGGTTCGCGAACGTGTGCGCGAAGACGACGCGCCCCCATCCCATCTCGATCGCGCAGCCCGGGGAGTCCTCGTCGACGTGGACGCCCTCCCAGTTTCGAAGCGAGTCGGTGCCGATCCGTTCGAGTCGGTGGTGTGGAGTGGACTTCTTCATGAGGTCCGTCCTTCCTGGCGTCGCGCGATCACAGGTCGTGGCTTTGCAGCCACAGTTCGAGCAGCGCGACCTGCCAGAGACGAGAGCCCCTGAGCGGTGTCACGTGCTCCTTCGGTCGTTCGAGCAGCGCTTCCACGTATTCCTGGCGGAAGACTCCACGTTTGCGCGCCGCCTCGGTCGCGAGACCTTCGCGCACCATCTCGAGCGACGGTCCTTGCAGTCGCTCGAACGCCGGCACAGGGAAGTAGCCCTTCGGACGATCGATGACTTCGTCCGGCAGCACGCCGCGAGCGATCTTCTTGAGGATGTACTTGCCGTCTTCGGCGTCGTCGCGGACCTTCAGGTGCGCGGGAAGCCGCGCCGCCGCTTCGACGAGATGATGATCGAGGAACGGCACGCGCGCCTCGAGACCCCACGCCATCGTCATATTGTCCACGCGTTTCACGGGATCGTCGACCAGCATGACCGTCGTGTCGATGCGCAGCGCCTTGTCGACGGACGCGATGGCGCCCGGGCGCGCGAAGTGACCGGTCACGAACTCTCGACTGAAGTCTCGCGAGACCCAGTCTTCTTCGATCGCCTTCTTCATCCCCGCGTGATCGCAATCGAAGAAAACCGACGCGTAGTCGGCAACGGGATCCTCGCTCGATCGCAGGGGAGGATACCAATGATAGCCGCCGAAGACCTCGTCGGCGCCCTGACCGCTCTGCACGACCTTCACGCTCTTGGCAACTTCGCGCGACAGCAGATAGAACGCGATCACGTCGTGACTCACCATCGGTTCGGACATCGCGCGGATGCACGGCCCCATCGCTTCGATGGTTTCGTGCGGATCGACCGTGAACTTGCGATGCGTGGTGCCGAATCGTTCCGAAACCATGTCGGAGTACCGAAACTCGTTACCCTCGCGGATCTCGTCCGAATCGAAGCCGACCGAGAAGGTCTCGAGATCCGTGACCCCGGCGTCGCGCAAGAGCGCCACGACCAGGCTCGAGTCGAGCCCGCCCGAGAGCAGGACGCCGACCGGAACGTCGGCGACGAGGCGACGCTCTACGGCGTCCTTCAATTCGTCGCGGATCCGCTCGCACCAGGCGTCCTCGGACATCTCGGCTTCGCCGTTCTCGGGATCGAAGCTGGGCGCCCAATACTCGTTGATCGTGGAGCGTCCGTGCTCGTCCACGACCATCGTGCACGCGGGTGGCAGCTTGCGCACGCCGTTCAGGATCGTGTTCGGCGCCGGGACGATCGCGTGGAACGACATGTAGTAGTGAAGCGCCTCGGGATCGATCGTGGTGTCGATCCCGCCGCCGGCGACGATGGCGGGAAGCGTCGACGCGAACCGGAACTCCTGCGGCGTCTCGCTGTAGTAGAGCGGCTTGATTCCGAGTCGGTCGCGTGCGAGGAACAGCTCCTTCTTGTCGCGTTGCCAGATGGCGAACGCGAACATCCCGTCGAATCGCTCGACGCACGATTCCCCCCATGCGTGGAACGCCTTCAAGATGACTTCGGTGTCCCCCGTGGACTGAAACGTGTAGCCCTGCTCTTCGAGCTCTCGTCGGAGCTCGGCATGGTTGTAGATCGCGCCGTTGAAGACGAGCGCGAGCCCGAGCGCGGGATCGACCATGGGCTGCGCGGCGCGATCCGAGAGGTCGATGACGCGCAGACGGCGATGCCCGAGCGCGATCGCGTCCTGCTGGAACATCCCCTCGCCGTCAGGGCCTCGCGATTCGAGCTCCCGCCGCATCTTTGCGACGGTCTCCGCCGATGCCCGCCTGCCTTCCAGCGCCATCTGTCCACAGAATCCGCACACGATACCCTCCTCGTCGAGTCGTCAAGTTTCTCGTTCGGCTCCGAGCGAGGGCGTGCCGCGTTCGTGGATCACCCCGTCGGAAAGCCCGTTCGGACGCAAAGCCGATGCCGAGCCTGAGCGAGAAGCAGCAAACGCGAGCCTGAAGTGCCCCGGTAAGACTTACCCGACAACAAGAACGCTTTACCGATGAGAGCGGATGCCGACCCGGGCGAGCGAATCCTCGACGACGCGTTCGATGCGGCGTGCGGAGGCCGGCTTCTCGAGAACGCGGACCGGTTGCGCATCGGGGGGAAGGTTCGCCATCACTTCGTCACGAGCTTCCGCCGTGAACACGATGACGGGGATGCGGCGCGAGCGTCGCCGAATCTCGCGAATCACGCTCGCAGAGGTGGATCCGCACGGACCGAGCGACCAGTCGGTCAGGAGCGCATCGGGCGTCGATCGCCTGAGGGATCGACGCGCATCGCGTGCGGTACGGACGGCCGTCACGTCGAAGCCGCGTAGGGAGAACCAGGCACGCAGCGCTTCGACCGTGGTGGCGTGGTCCTCGAGAATGAGCAGACGTGTCGCCATCATGGCGAACGGTTTCGCAAAGAGCGTACCGCAGTAGGAGATGCGAGAACCTCGGGCGAGAATCCGCCGCCCGGATCCGGCTGCCCGCGCCGTCAATCGTCCAGGTCGGAAACCTCGTCGCCGGAACCGTCTTCGGCGTAGCTCTGCAAGCGGTTGTAGAGGGTCTTCACGCTGATGCCGAGCATCTGCGCCGTCTCGCGCTTGGCGCCGCCGTTGTGCTCGAGCGTCGCGAGGATCAGCTGCTTCTCGGCATCGGCCACCGTCGAGCCGAGCGGGATCTCGATCGAGCCGGTACTCGCGGGCGACGCCGATGATTTCGGCGTGGTCGTCGACTTCCGTGCCGCCGGCCGCGTCGCCGCACTACGGGCCATCGCCGCCGCCGACCGTCCGCCCCCCCCCATTCCGACGAGGTGTACGGGCGCGAGATCCTCGTCCGCGAGGATGAACGCCCGCAGAACGACGTTGCGAAGCTCGCGCACGTTACCGGGCCAGGTATGCTCGAGCAGCGCCTCGGCCGCCCCCTCGCCAAGTCGTTTCCGACGCCCCTCGTTCTCGCGGTTCAGCGACTCGAGGATCTTCTCGGCGATCAGCACCACGTCCCGTCCGCGCTCTCGAAGCGGCGGTAGCGGAACCGGAAACACGTTGAGACGGAACAGGAGATCCTCGCGGAGAATGCCATCGGCGACCGCCTCTTCGGGGTCACGGTTCGTCGCCGCGACGATGCGCACGTCGACCGAGCGTTCGCCCGTGTCTCCGACGCGCACGAGCTTGCCGTTCTCGAGCACGCGGAGCAGCTTCACCTGCACGTCGAGCGGCATCTCGGTCACTTCGTCGAGGAACAACGTCCCCGAGTCCGCTTGTTCGAAGAACCCCGCGTGATCCGCGACCGCGCCCGTGAACGCTCCCTTGCGATGTCCGAAGAGCTGGCTCTCGGTGAGCTGCGGCGGGATGGCCCCGCAGTTCACCGCGACGAACGGTCGTCCCGAGCGCGCGCTCCCGTCGTGCACGGCACGCGCGACGAGCTCCTTGCCGGTCCCGCTCTCGCCAACCGCGAACACCGGCGCATCGGTCGGTGCGACGCGCTTGACGAGTTCGAGCACTCCGCGGATCGCTTCCGACTCGCCGATCATCGTCGTCGACGGGCTCGCGCCGATCTCGGCACGCCCGCTCTTCTTGGAATACGACGTGACGCTCCGCAAGTCGGCCAATGCTCGCCGAAGCCGCGTCGTGTCGACGGGCTTCGTGATGAAGTCGGTGGCGCCGTGCTGCATCGCGCTGACGGCGGTCTCGACGTCGGACGCGCCCGTCACGACGATGACCGCGGTCATGTCGAGCGGATCGGAGTATTCGTCGACGAGCTCCATACCGGAACCATCCGGTAGCGAGAGGTCGACGAGAATGAGATCCGGGCGATCGTCGGATTGGCAGATCGCGCGCGCCTCGGCCAAGTCGGAGGCGCATTGCGCCGCGTAGCCCTCACCTTCGACGAGCATGCGCATCGCATCGCGTGTCGTCTTGTCGTCTTCGACGATGAGGATCTTCGAAGGTTCGTCGCTCATGCCGTCATTCGGTTCCGATTCAAGTCGTTCGCAGTCCCCGTCCCGTTCCGCGCCAATGCACGCCGAACACGGTCCCCTCACCGGCGCGGCTCTCGACCGAGACCTCCCCGCCGTAACTCTCCACGATGGACCGCACCATGTGCAGGCCCAGGCCGCTCCCGTCCGACTTGGACGTGTAGTCGGGCTCCCATATTCGATCGAGCGCGGAATCTGCGATTCCCGGACCGTCGTCCTCGACCTCGAAGATGACGCGCTCCCCGTCGCGACTCGCGCGCATCTCGATCCGTCCGCCGTCCGCGAGAGCGTCGATCGCGTTCTGCGCGAGGTTCACGACGACGCGGCGCACCTGATCCGCGTGCCCCTCGATCACGAGCGGCGTCTCGGGACGCTTCACCTCGATCTCGATCTCGCGACGTGACGCCTGCGTCGACACGAGCCCCGCGACTTCCTCGAGGGTCTCGCCGACGTCCACTTCGCCCCATGGTTCTTGCGAGACCGAGAGCGTCGCCTGAACGTGCCGCAACTTCGCGGACAGCTTGTCGACTTCCTCCTTGAGGACACGGACCTGATCGAGTTCGAAACCGAGATCGGCCCCGTCGACCTTCTGTTCCATTCGCGTATGCAAGAGATCCAACACGATCACGATCGCGTTCAGCGGTGTCTTGAGGTCGTGCGCGAGTGTCGAGTAGCTCGATGCCACGCGCCGCGCTTGCGAAGCCAGGACGAGGTTCTCCTCGAGCTCGCGGATGTGCTCGAAATCGCGAACGAGCACGAAATAGCCCGCGCACTCGTCCTCGTCGACGCGGAAGATCTGGAGCTCGCGCTCCCGGGTGGCGTCGGCTTGCGGCAGTTCGATCCGGCGGCGCTCGCCGCGCGCGAGGTCGCCGAGCTCACCCCCGAATCGCTGGCGCAACACATCGCGCAGTGCCGGCCAGCCCTCGCAGAATTCGTCGAACGTCCCGTACGCGAGCAGATCCAACGCGCGCCGAGTCGCCATCGCGGGAGTTCCGTCGTTCTCGACCAGTACGATCCCAGAATCGAGCGCCGACGAAAGAAAGTCGAGCCATCGGCGTTGCATTTGCATCTCGCCTCCGTCATGTGACGAAGCCTTCGAGAAGGGTGACGGCGAGATCGAATCCCTACCTTCGGGAGAAACCATGGTGCCTCAGGGCCCTGGACCGAGCGAAACATGCGGCTCCGACTGCCGGAACCGCGCGGGGAAACGGCTTATTTTGGCACCTCCCCGAGAGACTGCCAAGCATCGTGGATTCTGCGATCGTGATCGGGGGCGCCGACCGACCGATTGCGCGGGGCCGCGAGAAAAACTCCCGATTCCGAAATCCGACACGCCTGCGGCGTGCGTACCCGCCCGGAAGGGCCGGTCGTCCCATCTACTTGGACGCGATCGATCGGCTCGGGTTCCGAACTCCGGGAGACCTTCGATGCGCCGCCACCAGACTCCTGAGCAACCGCGTCGCGCACGCTCCTGTGCCGCGCTCGCGGCCGCGTTTCTACTCTTCGTGATGGTCTCGCCCGCCGTGGCGCACGAGTTCTGGATCGAGCCGTCCGAGTGGCGCGTCGCGCGCGGGGCGCGCGTCGATCTCGCGCTGCGCGTCGGCGAGAAGCTCGTCGGCGACCCCATCCCGCGGCGCAACCGGCACTTGGCGCGCTTCGTCTGCGTCGGTCCCGCGTCGACGAGCGACGTGCCGGGCCTCTTGGGAGGTCACCCGGCCGGATTCCTGCGACCGAACGCCGACGGATGGCACGTCGTCGGATACGAGAGTCACCGCTCTTTCGTCGTCCTCGACGCCGCGAAGTTCGACGGCTACCTCGTCGAGGAGGGTCTCGAGCGCATCCGCGAGCGCCGTGCTCGCGACAAGCAAACGGCCGAACCCGGCCGAGAGGCGTTCCGTCGGTGCGCGAAGACGCTCTTGCGCGTCGGCGACACCGGATCGACCCCGCAAGACCGCGCCCTCGGCCTGCCGCTCGAAGTCGTTCTCGTCAAGTGGAGTGACGAAGACCGCCTCGCGACCTTCGAGATTCGCCATCTCGGCGAGCCGCTCGCCGACACGCTCGTGTGCGCGCTGCGGCAAGGAGCCGAGGCGATCGCTCGTCGCAGCGATGCCGACGGCCGCGTCCGCTTCGAACTCGACACCGCCGGCCCGTGGATCGTCGACACGGTCCACATGGTCGACGCCCCCCCTTCCACAGGAGCCGACTGGGACAGCCTTTGGGCGAGTCTCACGTTCGAGCTCACCGCACCCGACGGTTCGACGTGGTCGTTCGGCACCGACGACGAGCCGGTCACGGTCGTTCGGGGCTCGGCGGTGGAGCTGTGCACCGTGGCCGGCCAACGGGGTCTCGCCTCCGACACCGGCCTCACCGCCACCGGA
>JAUIME010000926.1 GCA_030433195.1 bacterium | reverse complement strand
CAACGAGAACCCGACCGTGTCGAGCTCGAGCTTGCCGGCCTCGATCTTCGAGAAATCGAGGATGTCGTTGATGAGTTTGAGGAGCGACTCGGCGCTCCGGCTGATCGTCTCGCCGTACTCGCGCTGCTCCTCGTCGAGTCCGGTTTCGAGCAGCAGGTTCGTCATGCCGATCACGCCGTTCATCGGGGTACGAATCTCGTGGCTCATGTTCGCCAAGAAGACGGCCTTCGAGTCGGCGGCGCGCTCCGCGGCCTCCTTCGCGGTCTTCAGGAGCCGGTTCGTGCGGCGCAGATCGATCGTTCGACTCGTCACCTCGGACTCGAGCCGACGTTTGTCTCGCTCGAGTGAGATCGACCGCCATTTCGTCAGCAACATGACGAAGACGATGAAACCGACGACGTAGCCGACGTAGGCGAACGTCGTGCGATACCAAGGCGGAAGCACCGAGAACGAGTACACCGTCTCGCCGCTCTCGCCGCCGCGCGCGTTCTTGGATTGCACGCGGAAGTCGAAGCTCCCGGGGGGGAGGTTCGTGTAGTCCTTGATGTTCTCCGACGTCCACGCCGACCACTCGCGGTCGAAGCCGTCGAGGAAGAAGCGATATCGGTTGCGGTCGTCCCCATCGAGCGATGCGGTCGTGAACTCGAAACGCACGCTCGTCTGGTTCGGTTGCAACACGACCCGCTCTTCGGCATCACGCGGCCCTCCGCCGTAGAGCACGTCGGTGTGATTCATGGTGACGCGACGGACGAGCGTCCCGATCGCGAACGAGTGATCCCGATCGAAGCGCGCATCGTATCGATAGAGGTAGTTGCCACCGATCCAGTACGTCTGGTCGCCGCCGGCGCACACCGAGTAGATCGGGTCTTCGTCAAAGCGACTCAGCATCCCGCGCTGCACTTCGTACGAGCCGTCTTCGCGCGGGAGCAGAAGCACCATGCGATCATTGGCATGGAGGAACACGGCACCGTCCGCCACTTCGCGCAAGAACGTCACCGAGGCGTGCGGCGGAACGTGCCGCCCGATTGCCGACACGGTATCCGGCGCGAAGCGCTCCTCCACGGGATCGTAGCGGTAGAGTCCCGCGTCGCTACCGACGACGAGCTCACCGGCGATCGTCGTGAGGCGCAACAGCTCGAGTGCGGGAAGGCCCTCGGCGATCCCGAAGCGATCGACCGTCGACTCGTCGAAGTCCTCGCCGAGCCGAATCCGGAACAGGCCCGACGCTTCGGTACCCACCCAAACCGCATCGCCATGCCACACGAGATTCGAGATGCTCGCGCTCTCTTGGAGTTCGAGCAGGAAGCCCTTGTCGAGCCACCCGAACGAACCCGCGCGCACGAACCAGCCGATAGCGTCGTCGGCGGCGTAGACGAACTTGTCCCCGCCCACCGGGTCGGCTGCGATGTCGATGATCTGCGGAATCTCGCAGATCTTCCAGGTCTTCAGGCGACCGCGTCGCTTGGTCTGCCCCCAGATCCCGTTCAACGTACCGATCAGGAGTTGGTCATCGAAGGGTCGCAGTACCCAAACCCAGCCATCGATGCCGTCGATGTGCTCGATGTCGACGCGATCGCGGTGCGGCCTCGCCCAATCCCGCGCGCTCTCGCTGCCGGGATCGAGCATGTAGAACTTGTCGAGATTCGAGACGTAGAGCTTGCCCTCGTACCAGGTGAGCGTGTGCACACCCGCGAGCCCGGCACGCATGTCGACCGTCGTCAGCGGATGATGCACGGCGATGCGTGTCAGCCCGTTGTTGGTCCCGATCCAGAGGAACTCCTCGCGATCGACGAACGCC
>JAUIME010000925.1 GCA_030433195.1 bacterium | reverse complement strand
TCGAAATCGCCGACGAGCGCGAGCCGAGCCTTCTCGCCCTCGGGGACCTGAACCGTCGTCACGGTGCCGAAGTCGGCACGCGCATCCGCAACGGAGAGCACGATGGCGACGGCAGCGGCGAGGCATGCCGCGAACGCTCGTAGCCGATTCGTCGCGGCCGTGGGAATCCCGCGCCTCATGACGACACCTCTTCGAGGCGGTCGGCACTCCCGCCGCCGAACGAGATCAGCCACAGCAGTCGTACCCGCCAGGCCGCCTCGGTCGAACGATACGAGATGAGCCCGAGGATCGCCGACAGTTCCGTCTTGCCGCGCTTGTCTTCGTAGTTCAGGAGCAGTGGCACGTGGATCTCCCGCAGCTCGCGGACGCGGCGCGTCACGCGCGTGCGCACGGTGTCCACTTCGCCGTCGCGTGCGTATTCGACCTTCAACCGATCGCGCGAACCCGCGTTGCGGATCGCGTCGAGGATGACCTGCGGATGCGAAACCGGAACCTCGTCGATCGCGACCACGAGATCTTCGAACTGGAGTCCCGCACGCTTCCAAGGACTGTTCGGCGACAACCCGACGATGACGGCGCCCGCCCCGGGGCCGAGCCCGGCCTCGCGCGCCTCGACTTCGGTTGCGGTGCGAAGCACCACGCCGACCTTCTCTTCCTCGCGAAACCGCTGCGCCGGCGAACGCGCCGCTGGACGCGCGCGAGGCATCCACTCGAGCGAACGCTCGATCTCCACGCCGGCTCGATCGACGAGCAGGTCGACACGCGTCCGCGGACTGGCTGCGATCTCGAGGGCACGCCAGTCGCTCGGCCACGAGAGCTCGACGACTTCACCGTCGCCATGGACCGCCTCGAGCAGCAGGTCTCCGGGTCGGATGTCGGCAAGTGCCGCCGGCGAGTTCTCGACGACACGCTCGACGAGCACGCCATCGGATTCGCCCAGGAGCGCGTCGAGATCTTGGCGCGAGTCAGTCACGTAGATCCCGCTGAACGAGCCCGGCGCGAGCTCGAGTCGAGCCCCTTCGTCGTCGGGTTCTTCGAACAGCTCGAGCGGTTCTTCCAAGGCGACCAAACGCGGCAGCTCGTCGGGGAGATCCCCGCCGCTCAAGAACTGGCATCCGCCGAGGGAGACGATCCCCGCCGCCCAGGCGCACACCCCGAGCATGTAGCGTGACGCGAGGCTTCGCGAGCTCGTCGGGCCGATCTCGTTCATCAAGGTATGGCTCTCCTCTTCAAGCAAATCACCGAAACCGCGAACGCCGCGACGATCCAGAGCACGGGCGCCCAGATCGACTGCTCGGCGTACCGCCATTCGACGTTGCTGAATCCCTGAACCACATCATGGTAATACCGGATGAACGACACGTCACCGAGTGGCGACGGGAGGTGCGCCGTCGGCAGCCACCCCTCGACGTCGTATTCGCGCGCGACCACCCGCGCGAGATCGAGAAAGACGACACTCCCGAGCCCGAGGCCGAGCGCGACGGTGCCATTGCGAGCCACGGCTCCGGCGAGAAAACCGATCGCCGCGAACGAGGCCAGCGGGAGGAGCGGCGCGATCAGGACGCGACGCAGCTCCGGCCACAGCTCCGAGGCTTCCACGAACGGGAACAACTCACCCGTCGGCAGGATCTCCGTGACGTCCGTGAATTCGAACAGGCTCGCGGCAACTCCGATCGACGCGCCCGCAAGGCACGAGAACCCGAGCATGCCGATGAACAACAACGAGAGCCCCTTCCCGGCCGCGACCTGGAAACGGGTCAACGGCCGCAGCAGAATGTTGCGCAGCGTTCCGCGCGAAAGA
>JAUIME010000924.1 GCA_030433195.1 bacterium | reverse complement strand
CGCGACGAGCGCGGCGAAGTGGCCCAGCCGAAGGTCCTCGTCGGCTACAAAGATCCGTCGCCGCCGACCTCCGGGCGCGCGATCCTCGAACGAGAGGTGAGGAGAAACCTCCTCGTGCATCTTCTGTTCGGGAGCAGCTCCGACCTCTATCAAGAACTCTACGACGACGGCCTCGTCGACGATTCGTTCGGAGCGTCGTACTCCATCGACCGCGGCGCGGGTTTGACGGTGCTCGGCGGTGACACCGACGAGCCCGAGCGACTCGTCGAGAAGCTACGATGGGGCATCGAGACGGCCCGTCGAAGCGGGGTCGCCGAAGAGGACTTCGAGCGTGCTCGCCGCCGCCTGTTGGGGCGCTTCTTCTTCGGCTTCAACTCGCCCGAGTCGACGGCTTCGACGCTCTTGTCGGCATGGAGCAAGGAAGTGCCCGTCTGGGAGTACCCCGATGTCGTCGCCGCCACGACGCGCGACGACATGGATCGCCAGCTCGCAGGCGCCTTTGCGGCAGGATCGAGCAGCGTCTCGAAGCTCTTGCCCGCGAAGGGAGGCGCAGGAGCACCGACGCCTGCGTTCGAAGCGGGCGTGGCCGCGTCGCGACCGTAGCGAGAGGCGACCAGACCGAGAACGGATGATCCACTCGTGAGCGAGACGACGCGAGAAACGGACGATGCCCCGCGCCCGAGGCGAACCCCGCATCGATCCTCGGACGCCCGCGAGGGAACGACGCCGTCTTCGTCCGGTCCGACCCCGCTCCTCGGGATCGTCGGTCCGACGGCGTCCGGCAAGGAGGGACTTTCCCTTCGAATCGCCGCGCACATCGGCGCCGAGATCATCTCGCTCGACTCGATGAAGATCTACCGCGGGATGGACATCGGAACGGCGAAGGCGAGCCCCGAACAGCAGGCGCTCGTGCGCCATCACGCGATCGACCTCGTGGACCCGCGCGACTCGTTCAGCGTGAAGAACTACCTCGACGAGGTCGAGCGGCGACTGCCGGAGATTCGCGCGCGCGGCCGCGTACCCCAGCTTTCCGGCGGGACCGCGCTTTACCTCAAGGCGCTCCTGTTCGGCCTTTCAGGGCCGGGGTCCGACCCCGCGATTCGCGACCGGCTTCGAGCGGAGGCCGCTTCGACCCCACCGCAGTCGATGCACGATCGACTACGCGCCGTCGATCCCGCCGCGGCCGAGCGAATCCACGTCAACGATACGCGTCGGGTCACACGCGCCCTCGAAGTCTTCGAGATGACGGGGCAGCCGATCTCGAGCTTCCAGAACGACTTCGACCGCGACGAGCCGCGTCGGCCCGCCGTTCTGGTGGGGCTGCGGCGGGAGCGCGAGGACCTGCATCGGCGCATCGACGACCGCATCGATCGGATGCTCGAAGAAGGCTGGATCGACGAAGTGCGCCGGATTCTCGACGAAGGGGGGTTCGGGAAGGAATCTTCGCAAGCGCTCGGCTACCGAGAAATCGTGGAGCATCTCGAAGGGCGTTTCTCGGCGCGCGAAGCGCGAGACCGGATCGCATTCGCCACGCATCGCTTCGCGCGACATCAGATGACGTGGCTGCGCCGATTCTCGATGATCCGTTGGATCGACGTCGAACCCGACGCGACGGTCGATTCGTTGCTCGAGCGGGCCCTCGAGTCACTCGCGGACACGTTGCCCGCTCGGTAAGACCCGCGCACGATCCAAGAGAGACGATCCCGAGCCAAAAGAAACGAGCCCGAAGCGCAGGGCGCATCGAGCTCGTAGTCGTCACATCGAAATCGTCAGCCGGAAACGAAGACCCGTTCGTCCGTCG
>JAUIME010000138.1 GCA_030433195.1 bacterium | reverse complement strand
CGTCCTGAGCGTCAGTGCCGTCGCGCTGGTGGCCCTGCGCCGGCGCTAGACCGCCGCGGCCGCGACCCTCGCTCTCTGCGTCGCGATGATGAAGAGGCCCTGCAGGAGAACGCAGGCCACGAGCAAGGCGCCGCGACCGTACGGCGCATCACCGAGAACTGTGCGCGCCGGGGTGTCGAAGAACTCACGCTCTACGCATTCTCCATGGAGAACTGGAAGCGACCCGAGAAGGAAGTACGTTTCTTGATGCGTCTCCTCGAGCGCTTTCTCGTGCGCGAACGCAAGGAGATCCGCAAGAACGGGCTGCGGTTCCGCGCGATCGGACGGCTCGACGTATTGCCCGAAGCCGTGCGCCGCGAGCTCGACACGACGATCCGCGAGAGCGAGTCGAATACCGGTATGGTGCTGCGGTTGGCGCTCAACTACGGCGGTCGCGGCGAGATCGTCGACGCCGTGAAGCGCATTGCCGACGAAGTGCGCAGCGGCACGCTCGATCCCGACGCGATCGACGAGGCCGCGCTCTCGGCGCGCATGTACGACACGTCGATGTCGGCACCCGATCTGCTGATCCGCACGGCCGGCGAGTACCGCATCTCGAATTTCTTGCTGTGGCATCTGTCGTACTCGGAGATCCACGTCTCGAATCGCTGCTGGCCGGAGTTTTCCGACGACGACCTCGACGCGGCGATCCGCTCGTACGAAGGCCGGGTGCGGAAGTTCGGCGCCCTCGAGCCCACGCGATGCTGAAAGCGCGCCTGCTGTACGGCGGGATCCTGCTCAGCGTGTTCGTGGGCGTCGAGACGTACGACATGACGCAGGATTCGCGCATCGGGACGTCGATCCTCATCGCGATGTTCTCGCTCGTCGCGCTCGCGGAGTTCTACGACATGGCGCATCGCGGCGGCCGACCCGTCGCTCCGGCGTTCGGGCTCGTGGCGGCGGTGGCGTATTTCGCGCTCGACGTCGCCGGCTTCGCGTCGCCGAGCTTGGGCGTCGCGATCGTCACCGCGCTCATGGTCGCGCTGCCGCTCGCGTCACGCGACACGACGACCGGGGAGCGGCTCGAGAGGTTGTTGCTCACCGTCTTCGGGCTCGCGTACGTCACGCTGCCGACGTCGTTCTTCTTGCGCCTCGTCGGCGATCCGGGTCCACCCGACGGTCTGCGGCTGTTCTTCTGGATCGTGCTCGTGGTGAAGGCCTCGGACACGGGCGCGTACTTCGTCGGCAAGGGGATGGGTCGCACGCCGCTCTCGAGCCTCAGTCCGAAGAAGACCTGGGAGGGCGCCGTCGGCGGCGTCCTCACCTCGGTCGCGCTCGGTACCGGGCTCGGCATCTGGATCCTCGATCTCGAGGGTCATCAGCTGCCGACGTATGCCGCGATCGCGGCCGTCGCGGCGGTGGTCGGGCAAGCCGGGGATCTGCTCGAATCGGCGATCAAACGCGGGTTCGGCGTGAAGGATTCCGGGCGATTCCTCCCGGGCGTCGGCGGGATTCTCGACTCGATCGACAGCCTGATTCCCGTGGCCCCGATCTTCGTGCTGCTGTACGCCTGGCTCACGTAGAATTGGTAGATTTCTCGAACCCCGACCCGTCGTGGGCGGGGTCCGGCCCGGGCTCGAATCTGCCATGCACAAGACCCTACGCATCGACAACCTCGACGAGGCACGCACGCTCTTCGGCAAGAAGGACGTGAACCTGCAGCGCATCCGCGATCGCTTCGGCGTACGGATTCTCACGCGCAACGGGGAGCTCCGTGTCGAGGGCGAAGAACCCGAGCTCAGCGAGGCGTCGTCGCTGCTCTCCGACTTGCTCGAAGAGATCCGCGTCAATGGCGGGCTGACCGAGGAGGAGCTGCTCGTGCGGCTTCGTGCCGGCGAGCGCGCGGCGGAGGCCGCCGGTCGCACGGGTTCGGCGTCGCTGCGCGTCGACCGTTCGTTCGTTCAGGCGCGTACCGACGGACAGCGGCGGTATCTCGAAGCCGTACGTGAGGCGCCGATCGTGTTCTGCATCGGACCGGCGGGCACCGGCAAGACGTATCTCGCGGTGGCGGCGGCGTTGCACGCACTCGGTCGAGGGACGGTCGGGCGGCTCGTGCTCGCGCGTCCCGCGGTGGAGGCCGGCGAGACGCTCGGCTTTCTGCCCGGCGACTTCCAGGCGAAGATCCATCCGTACTTGCGCCCGCTCTACGACGCGCTGTTCTCGATGGTCGACGCCGCGAAGATGCGCCGGTACATGGACAAGGAGCTCATCGAGATCGTGCCGCTCGCGTACATGCGCGGACGCACGCTCGACAACGCGTTCATCATCCTCGACGAAGGGCAGAACACCACGCCCAAGCAGATGAAGATGTTCCTCACGCGCATGGGCCAGCAGTCGCGCATCGTCGTCACGGGAGACGTCACGCAGACCGACTTGCCGCCCGACGTCACGTCGGGGCTCATTGAGGCGCGTCGGATCCTGGCGGGTGTCGAGGGCGTGCGCTTCGTCGACCTCGAGACGTCCGACATCGTCCGTCATCCTCTCGTGCAGAACATCGTCGACGCCTTCCAAGAGCGGGAGCACACCGAAGGGGATGCCGATGGAAACGCCGGACGCACGCGTTGACGTCGTCGACACGCAGGACCTCTTCGACATCGACGAAGACTCGCTGCGCTGCATGATCGAGACGATCCTCGATCGCTACGAGCTCGCCTCGGGCGTCAACGTGGTGTTTCTCGACGACGCGCGCATCCACGAGCTCAACCGCCGCTTCCTCGATCACGACTGGCCGACCGACGTGCTGACGTTCGAAGGGCAGACGGCGCCGGACGGCACGGTCGTGTCGGGCGGCGAGATCCTCGTCTCGGTCGAGACCGCGCTCCGCGAGGCGGACGCGCGCGGAGCCGACGCGTGGCGCGAGATCGTGCTGTACGTCGTGCACGGACTGTTGCACTTGGCGGGCTACGACGACCGCGACGAGGAGTCCGCCAAGCGGATGCACGACGAGACGTGCACCGCGCTCGCCGAACTGGGTTTCGACGTCGATGGATTGGGCCTCGTCGGCGATGGCGACGACGCGGGGATGGAGCGATGAGCGACGCATCGGAACGCGACACGCGGCTCGGCCGATTCGCCATCGAGTACGGCCATCTCACCGAAGAGCAGCTTGCGGCGCTCCTCAGCGAGCAATCCGATCGGCGTGACGAGGCGAAACGGCTCGGGCGCATGATGGTGGACCGCGAGTGGATCGACGAGCACGACCTCGAGATGCTCTTGCGCGCGCAACAACTCGCGCGCGTGCGCGAATCGCTCGAAGGGTACGACATCCTCGAACTCGTCGGCGGGGGCTCGATGGGCGTCGTCTACCGGGCCGTGCAGAAGAGCCTCGATCGAACCGTGGCGATCAAGGTGTTGGCACCGCGGTTCGCCTCGAAGCGCGGCTACGTCTCGTGGTTCCTCGCCGAGGCGCGCACGGTGGCGTTGCTCAATCATCCCAACATCATCGCCGGCATCGATTCGGGGGAGGCCGCCGGGTACCCGTACTACGTCATGGAGTACGTCGACGGGCCGTCCGTCGCGGAGCTCGTGCGGCGCGGTGGACCGATGGACGAGGCGCGCGCGGTCGATTTCACGATGCAGGTCGCGTACGCGCTCGACTACGCGCATCGCAACGGCTACGTACACCGCGACGTCAAGCCCCACAACATCCTCGTGGCGGGGGGCGTCGCCAAGCTGTGCGACCTCGGGCTCGCGCGTTCGCAAGAGGAGCGCGAACGCATCTCCGGGATCCTCGGAACGCCCGACTACATCTCGCCCGAGCAGGTGAGGGGCGAGGACTCGATCGACATTCGCGCCGACATCTACTCGCTCGGCATGTCGTTCTACACGATGCTGACCGGGGAACCGCCGTTCCGCGGACCGACGCGCGCGGCGGTGATGGCCGCGCACCTCTCCCGCAACGTTCCCGACCTCGAAACGCGCCGTCCGGGCTTGCTCGAGACCACCGTCGGAGTCTTCCATCGCATGACCGCCAAGCGCCCGCGCGATCGCTACGCGAACCCCTCCGAGCTCATTCCCGAGCTTCAGCTCTGCATGTCGGAGCTCGCGTTGCGAGAGTCGGGACCGCCCAAGCCGGCGCCCGTTCGTCGCCGACGTCGACGTCGCTGAGCCCGTCGGGGCGCGCGCAATCGGTCGAGTGATCGTCGTTCTTCACGACGAAATCTTTCTTTTCCGGTTTTCTCATCTTGACACCTGATTACCGGAACTTAGAATCCAACAGACGATTACGACCATGCCGAATCGTTTTCGATGCGGTCGGATCCGTTGAAGGGCGGAAACCGAGACACCACAAAGGAGATTCTTCCACTACGACGACGAAACACGAAACCGCCGACCGGCGCGGCATCGTGTTGCCCAGGGGAGGGAAAGTCGTGAACGAGATGCAACCCGCCAAGTCCGGAAACCGGAGTTCGTCCGGTCGAGCGCAAGCCGATCGCAAGACCTCCGGACGCACCAAATCCGGCAAATCCGATCCGTCGGGTCTTTGGGCTCGCTACAAAGAGACCGGAGATCAGAAGACCCGCAACGCTCTCGTCGAGTGTTACGTCCACATCGTTCGTTTCGTGGCCGAACGTATCTTCAGCAAGCTGCCGAGCTCCGTCGACTTCGACGATCTCACGAGCGCCGGCGTGTTCGGCCTGTTCAACGCGATCGACGGCTACGACTTCGAGCGCGGAACCAAGTTCGAGACCTACTGCGCGACGCGTGTGCGCGGAGCGATCCTCGACGAGCTGCGATCGCAGGACTGGGTGCCTCGCATGATCCGTGCGAAGGCCAACCGCATCCAATCGACGTACGAAGAGCTCGAGAACAAGCTCCAGCGTGACCCGACCAAAGAGGAGATGGCCGAACACCTCGAGGTCAGCGTCAACGAGTACGAGCAGATGCTCAAGGAGTCGAGCGCCGCGACCCTCGTGTCGTTGAACAAGCGCGTCGACGAATCCGACGGGCAGTCGGGATCGACGCAAGCCGACATCCTCGAGGACAAGCGCGGACCGTCCCCGTACGACAACATGCAGATGAAGGACGTCATCCGGCTGATCCATCGGAATCTGACGAAGCAGGAGCGCCTCATCGTGCTGCTCTATTACTATGAAGAGCTGACGATGAAAGAGATCGGCGCGGCACTCGATCTCTCCGAATCGCGCGTGTGTCAGATTCTGTCGAAGGTGACGCAGCGCCTGAAGGGACGCTTCAAGAGCATGCAGAACGAGCTGCTCTCGGGCTGAGGTACGCTGGCGAGGTCGCGATCGCCGATCAGGCGATCGCGCCGTGCGGGAATGCCGCTTCGCGGATCCGCACCAGTGTCTCGAGAAGATCACGGACCTGCTCGAGCGGGAGCATGTTGGGCCCGTCGCATGGTGCGTGATCCGGATCGGGATGCACTTCCATGAACACGCCGTCGCAGCCCGCGGCCATGGCCGCACGGGCGAGCAGCGCGACGTGGCGTCGTTCCCCTCCTGTCTGATCTCCGAGCCCGCCCGGTTGCTGCACGGAGTGCGTCGCGTCGAAGACGACGCCCGCGCCGGTTTCGCGCAAGAGCGCCAACGACGGGATGTCGACGACGAGCCGGTTGTATCCGAACGAACTCCCGCGCTCGGTCACCAACACGCGGTCGTTCCCGCTGTCGCGAATCTTGCGTACGACGTTCGTCATGTCGTGCGGAGCGAGGAACTGACCCTTCTTCACGTTGACGACGCGATTCGTCTTGGCCGCCGCGACGAGCAGATCGGTCTGCCGACACAAGAACGCGGGGATCTGCAAGACGTCGAGGACGTCGCCCGCGGCCGCGACTTGCGAAGCGTCGTGCACGTCGGACAGGATCGGCACGCCGACCGTGTCACGGATCGTCTCGAGGACGCGAAGTCCCTCGTCGATCCCGGGGCCGCGGAACGCATCGATCGACGTGCGGTTCGCCTTGTCGAACGACGACTTGAAGACGAACGGGATGCCGAGCTCGCCGGTGATGTCACGCAGCGTCTCGGCGACGCCGCGCGCCGCGTCGAGGCTCTCGATCACGCAGGGGCCGGCGATCAGAAGGAACGGCGCGGACTCGGGGACGTCGAGCGTACCGATGCGCATCGCCTGGGTCATGACCGTATCGCCTCCGGCTCTCGTCGGGACAGGAACCCGCGGCGCCGGTGTCGACGCGCGAATTCGGGGACGCCGCAGAGAATATCAATCGGACCCTATCCGCGGGGGTGGGCGTGCTCGTAGATCTTGCGCAGCCGCTCGGTCGAGACGTGCGTGTAGACCTGGGTCGACGAGAGGTTCTTGTGGCCGAGGAGCTCTTGCACGGCGCGCAAGTCGGCGCCGCGATCGAGGAGATGCGTCGCGAAGGAGTGGCGGATCGTGTGCGGCGTGACGCTCGACGGCAGCCCGGCCAGCGCCAGGTTCTTCTGCAGGATCTTGCGGACGCCGCGATCGCTCAGTCGCTTGCCGAAGCGATTCACGAACACGGGCGCGTCGTCGGTGGCCTTCGGCTCGGTGCGCTTGTCGAGGTACTCCTCGATGGCTCGCAGCGCATACGAACCGAGCGGCACGAATCGCTCGCGGGAGCCCTTGCCGAAGACCTTCGCGACGCCGCCGATGAGATCGAGCGCGCCGACGTTCAGCGTCACCAGCTCGGAGTTGCGGATGCCGGTGCTGTAGAGCGTCTCGATGAGCGCGCGATCGCGGCGGCCGAGCTCGGTGCGCGCGTCCGGTGCCGCGAGGAGGGCGGCGATCTCCTGCTCACCGAGAACGCGTGGAAGCGTGCGCGCGCCGCGCGGTGTCTTGACGGCGAAGAAGGGGCTGTAGGCGGTGATGCCCTCGTGCGTCAGATAGCGGAACAGCCCGCGCGCCGAGGAGATCTTGCGCGCGACGGTCTTTCCGGAATAGCCGCGGTGGCGCAGCATGAGCAGATAGCGGCGTACACCGAGGTGGTCGATGTCGAGCGGACCCTTCCGTCCGTCGTCGAGGAAGAAGCCTGCGAACTGCGCGAGGTCGCTCGCGTAGGCGCGCAGCGTGTGCTCGCTGAAGTTGCGCTGGGTGCGCAGGTAGTCGAGCAGCGAGTCGATCGCTTCGTCGAACGTCGGCCCCGCGTCTCCCAAAGTCCATTCTCCGTCACGGGCCCGCGGCGGCGGGCCGGCCTTGCCCCGAGGACCTCTCTCTACTACTATCGGCGGCGCGAGTGCGGTTCTCGTGCCGTAATCGTGATTCCGCGCCTTCGATCGGCGCCGGCCGCCCCGGAAGTCCTCCCCATGACCCTCGAATCCGCCCGACCCGCGTGCCCGGAGCTGCGCGTGCCGCAACGCGGCGAGTTTACGCTCGTGCGGGTCCGGCTGGCGCGTGAGATTCGTTTCGACGATCTCGTGGGGGAGGCCGTCGAGCGCGACGCGCCGTGTCTGCTCGAGAGTGCCTCGCGGGATCCCGCGGCGCGGTTTTCGTATCTCGGATGCGAGCCCGACGGCCGCCTCGAAGCCGCGGGTCGACGCCTGCGGTACACGACCGGCGGCGAGGCGCCCGAGACGCGCGAAGCGGACGGCGATCCGTTCGAAGCGCTGCGCGATCTCGTGAGCTCGGCGACGACTTCGCGGCCTGCCCCGGGACCGGACGACCCGCCGTTCGTCGGCGGGGTCGTCGCGGCGCTCGGCTACGACCTGCGCTGTCGGCTCGAGCGGCTTCCGGCGCGCCACGGAGAGAGCGGCGTCCCGGACCTGAGTGCGGGGGTGTACCGCCGCGGGTTCGTGTCGGATCGGCGCACGGGTTCGATCGAGGCGTGGGGGGCGCTTGCCGCGGGAGAGACGGAGGCGGAGCTGCGCGAATGGGTGACGCGCTTCGTCGAGCGGGCCGCCAAGCGCGCTCGCTGTGAGCGGGGCGGTGCCGCGGCCGCATCGCGCTTTCGTCCGCCGAAGATGGTGACGACCGCGATGCCGATGCGCTCGAGGCCGAGGGGATCGCGTTGTCGCGACTCGTGCACGACGATTCGGCCGCGCCGCAGAGCGATTTCGATCGCGCAGCGTATCTCGCGACGGTCGAACGCGCGCGAGAGTACATCCGCGCGGGCGACGTGTTTCAGGTGAACCTCGCGCAGCGGTTTCGCGCGCCGCTTCGAGGGCGTGCGATCGACCTGTACCGTTCGTTACGTCGCGCGAGCCCCGAGTCGTTCTGCGCCTACTTCGCGACGGGCGACGCGGTGCTGTTGTCGGCGTCCCCGGAGCGTTTCCTGCGCGTTGTCGGACGGCGCGTCGAGACGCGACCCGTCAAGGGAACGCGGCCTCGCGGCGAGGATTGGTCGAGCGACGCGCGCCAAGCGCGCACGCTCCTCGCGAGCGAGAAGGACCGCGCCGAGCTCGCGATGATCGTCGACCTCGAGCGCAACGACCTCGGTCGCGTGTGTGTGCCGGGCACCGTCCGCGTCGTCGAAGATCGCGTGCTCGAGTCGCACGCGTGCGTACATCATCTCGTGTCGACGGTCGTCGGGACGTTGCGCGACGACGTCGACCGCGTCGATCTGTTGCGCGCCGCGTTTCCCGGCGGTTCGATCACGGGGGCACCGAAGATCCGCGCGATGGAGATCATCGACGAGCTCGAACGCGCGCCGCGGGGTCTCTACACGGGGAGCCTCGCCTGTTTCGGTTTCGAAGGGACACTCGACTCGAGCATCTTGATTCGATCGGCGTCGGTCGCGGACGGGATCGTGTCGTTCCATGCCGGCGGAGGCATCGTCATCGATTCGGATCCCGAAGCGGAATACGAAGAGACGCTGCACAAGGTGCGTGGATGGTTCGAAGCGCTGCGTGGGATGGGAGGGGCGCCGCATGGATCGGCACCTATGGATCGACGGTGAGATCCGGCCGGCCGACTCGGCCGAGGTCTCCGCGCTCGCCGCGGGCTGCCAGTTCGGCGAAGGGGTGTTCGAAACGGTGCGGATCGAGGGCGGGATGCCGCTCTGGATCTCCGCGCACGCGCGGCGGCTCGCACGCGCGGTCGAGGCGTTCGGGCTCGGGCCGACGCTCGCGGTTCGTGACATGCGCGAAGCGTTCCGCGAGCTCGCGCGCGTCGAGGGTGCCGAGCGTGCCGTAGGGCGGATGACCGTACTCGTCGCGCACCGGCGAACTCCCGGGCCGCGCGGCGTCGATGGGCATGCGGCGCCCGAATCCGCGACTGCGCCGCGCGCGCGTACGATCGTGCACTTGCGCGCGGTGCCGGAACCGCTCGCGCCGATCGAGGTCGTCTTCGCGACGACGCGTCGCGATCCCCGCGACGTCCGCTTTGCTCACAAGACCACGAGCGCGATCGATCGGCTGCACGCGGCCGACGAGGCCGCGCGGCGCGGGGCGAGCGACGTGCTATCGGTGAATCACGACGGCACCCTTGGCGAGGGGCTGTGGAGCAATGTCTTCTTCGTCGCGGGCGATGCGCTCGTGACTCCGACGCGTGACTGCGGGATTCTCACGGGCGTGCAGCGGGGGCGCGTGCTGCGGCTCGCGAAGCAGCTCGGGCTCGACGTGGCCGAGCGTCCTGTGCCTCGCGACGAAGTCGCCTCCTTCGACGCGTGCTTCCTCACGAACGTCGCGCGCGGGTTGATCCGTGTCGGGCGGC
>JAUIME010000137.1 GCA_030433195.1 bacterium | reverse complement strand
GCTCTCCGAATCGGCCAACGAGAAGCCCGGTGGAGACGCCCGGAGCGTAAATAGACCAGGTGACGAGCCAGGTGACGCGCACGAGCCCGGTGACGACGAGACCCCTGCCGTTCGTCGCAGCGCGGTCGAAGTGCTGCTCGAACGAGAACCCGCTCCTTTCCCGACCGATTGGCTCGAGTCCGAGCCGTTGATCGGCGAGATCATCGAGGAGGGCTGGGCTCGATCGCCGATCGCTCGAGGCGAACTCGATCGTGTGGTCGCGGTCGTCGACGGCGAGGAACTCACCGGGCTCGACCTCGCGAAGGAGTGCCTGCTGCGATGGGGCGGCGTCCCGTTCCACCACCAGATCCCGTTCGACGATTTGGCGCGTGAACTGCTGAGTCTCGCCGAGGCGCGCCATGCCGGCTTCGAGATTGGCGACGACGAAGTCGAAGCGGTCGTCAACCAGTCGTTGCGCAAGATCGGCTCCCGCGATTTCGAGCATCACGAGGTGCGGACCGGCGAATGCGAGCCGATCGTCCGTCTGAAGGCGAAGGGCGAGCTCGCGAGGCGAAAGCTGTTCGCGCGTGACAAGGGGCGACCCGAGTTCCGTGAGAAGGACGCGCTCGAGTACATCGAGTGGAGTCCACACTTTGTCGCCCATTATCCTCACGCGCTCGCGAGCGAGTACGGCTACGCGCGCTTGCCGGACGGCGCGGCTGCGCTGATGAACGGCGTTCCGCTCTCGCTCGACATCGCGCTTCCGTACGTGCTTTCGTGTGTCGGCCCGATCCAACGCGAGATCTCCCTCGACGACCTCATCGACGCGACGGTCTTGGACCAAGAGCTCGCGCGGCGCGGAGTCACGGTCGATCCGGTCGAAGTCGACGCGATCGTCGCGCAACGCGAGCGAACGAAAGCGGGGGGGCTGATTCCGTGGCGTTTGCTGCTGAGGTCGAAGGGAACGGCCGACAAGAACCGCGGGGTGAGTGTCGGGTACGTGCGTCGGATGTTCCGCTGTTGGATCGCCGTCGATCAGATCGAAGGCGAGGTGAGCGACGACGACGTGCTGCGGTACTTCGAACGCCAGTCGCCGATGATCGGCCGCGCGTCGGTGCGTCTCGCTTCGATCCGGTTCCCGCTGCGCGACGGCCGTGAAAACCCGCTCGGTCCGATCGAAGAGGCGAAAGTGCGCCTGGCGCTCGACAAGGCGCTCGACGAGCTTCGGGGCGGCGCGGACTTCTACGAGGTCGTCGCGAAGTACTCGCGGGATGCCGAGACCCGTCGTTGGACCGAGGTCGACGGCGTCGAGGGCCGAGTTTGCGGCGACATCGGGCTCACGAACGTTCGCGACGGCATGATCCGTGAAGAGATCGCCGCGGCGGGCTTCCTCGCCCGACGGGGTCAGTGGATCGGACCCATCCGCACGCCGCACGGATATGAGATCGTGATGCCTTTCGTCGTCCGCGAGCCGGCGGTGTTCCCGCTCGAGGACGAGGTGTTCACCGACATGAACAGCAACGGACGGTACGATCCCGACGAGCCGTTCGACGACGCGAACTTCAATTCGCAATGGGATGCCGGAAGACGGTTCTTCGCCTTGAACGAGGCGCGACGCGATCGAGCGCTCGCCTTCCTCGCGGAAGCTCGTGCGAAGGCCGACATCGAGATTCGACAGGAGCGGTAACCGAACCCGCTCGATGACGATGGACTCAGGGAGAATGAGATGACGATGTTCGAACGATGCTCGCGCGGCGCTCGGCTCGCGCTTTGGCTTCAGGTGTTGCTCGTCGCAGGCCTCGTGAGCGGGACCTTCGAGGTCACGCCCCGTCTCGCTTCGGCGCAGCTCTTGGAGCCCGAAGGGGACGAGGACATCGCCAAGTCTCTGTTTCCGAAGATGGAAGAGCGCGAGCCCCTTTCGATCTCCGCGGACTTCCCGACCGAGAATGCCGTGTGGAAGGCGGCGCGCGACGCGGCCGTCGAGCTCTCGGGCTTCGACCCGAAAGCGCTCGATGCGGTCTACGGAACCGTCGACGGCGTTCCGGTCACGAACGGCCAGGTCTTGGGTGAGGCGGTGATGCGCTTCGGCGAGAAGTTCGTCGAGGAGTATCAGATCGATCTCGTCATCATGGCCGAGATCGATGCCGCGGGAATCGAATTCAGCGAAGAGGAGGTCGCGGCTGCCGAAGAAGACTACTGGACCCAGCTTCGACAGCAAGGCGTCAACAACCTCGATCAGCTGCGCAGCAAATTCAAGTGGACTCCCGAATTCTTGCGCCGCAAGATCTACGTCAACGAGGGCGGTAAGAAGGTCTTCGCGAAGGACATGGGCGTCGACGACACGTCGGACACCGAAGCCTTCTACATGAACATCTGGCTCACGAAGATTCTCGAGCGCTATCCGCGCACGTCGAGCTACGCGGCCGGATCCGAAGAACTCGGCGAAGGCTTGCTCGCGCGGATCGGCGATCACGACATCCGCACGGTCGACGTCGCGCCGTTCCTGATCCCGAATCTCAAGGCGTTCCACTACACGATGGCTTTCGAGAGTCTCGCCGAGAAGCTCGCCGTCGAGCGACCCCTCACCGAGAAGGGCGTGCTCGTGTCGGATTCAGAAGTCGATGCGCGCGTCGACGAGGAACGTGCGAAGTACGCGGGATCGCTCTTCAACTGGGAGACGATGCTGCAGCTCTCGGAGACGAACGTGATGATGGAGCGCAGGAAGTTCCGCGCCTGGCTCGCCTACCGAAAGCTGTTCGGCGGTCCGAGTGAAGAGGCCCTGCGTGCCCACTACGATGCGAACCCGGTTTACTTCGGACGGGGCGCGGTTGCGGCGGCCGAGATCCGAACCCTCGCCATCGACCCCGTCACGGGTGTCTTGCGCGGCGAGGACGCTTGGGAAAAGGCGTACGAGCGCATTCTCGAGGCGAAGGCGGAGCTCGATCGCGGGGTCGCGTTCCAGCAGATCGTGATGCGCTACTCCGAAGATCCGAACACGAAGAAGTTCGAACAGGCGACGCTGTTCGGGGGAGCGAAGAAGCGCGTGGCGGGGAGCATCGGGATCTTTCCGATCAAGGAAGGCCGCATGAGCAACGAACTCGCCTCCGCGGCGTTCGTGTGCCGCAAGGACGAATGGATCGGACCGATCGAAGGGCGAGACGGCTACCATCTGATTCAGATCATCGACGCCAAGGCGCCGAAAGACGTTCCGTACGACGCGGAGCCCTACACCGACGTCAACGGCAACGGCGCGTTCGACATGGGGGAGCCGTACCTCGACGACAACGAGAACGGGACCTGGAACGGCGGGCAGCGTGACAATGCCGTCGACGATTGGATGACGCAAACGGCCGGTGCCTGGGTCGCGTCGATCGTCGAGAAGGCTGATATCGAGCGGAGCCAAACCGAGTCGTTCCTCGGTGCGAAGAGCGCTCCGCAGGATGCTTCCGCCGACGACGCGGGGGACGAGCGCCGGTAGAGCGGAGGATCGATGGCCCGACAACGGTCCGGCATCGCGAAGTTTCGGGCCGGCCGTCGTCGGCTGACGACGAATCGTGCGGTTCGCTCCGAACGCATCGTGCCGAGGCTCGCGGATCCGTGGCGAAAGACCGCCACCCGCGCGCTCGCCGTGCTCGCGATTGCGGTGACGGCGAGCGTCGGGATCGTGGCGTGCTCGAGCGATCGACGCGACGCCACGGTCTCGAGTCCGACGGACTCGGCCGACTCCGCCGAGATGCGATCGCAGCGTGAGCGTCTCGTGGATGACGTGCTGTCGAAGGTCGTTTCGGACGCGCGCGTGCTCGATGCGATGCGGCGGGTTCCACGTCACCGGTTCGTACCCGAGAATCTGCTCGATCGAGCCTATGACGATCGGGCGTTGCCGATCGACCAAGATCAGACGATCTCGCAGCCGTCGATCGTCGCGCGGATGACCGAACTCGCGGATCTCGAGGCGGGCGAGCGCGTGCTCGAGATCGGCACGGGGTCGGGGTATCAGGCGGCCGTGCTCGCCGAGGTCGGGGCGGAGGTCTACACGGTAGAAATCGTGCCGGAGCTCGCAGAGAAAGCGCGCGAGACCCTGGGCGTGCTAGGCTACCGGAACCTGCGGTTTCGGCTCGGCGACGGCTACGACGGCTGGCCCGACGAGGCGCCTTTCGACGCGATCCTCGTCACGGCCGCGCCAGGTGAGGTGCCGCCGCCGCTCGTCGAGCAGCTGGCTCCGGGTGGGCGGCTCGTGATCCCCGTCGGTGAACAATGGCAGGAGCTGCTCGTTCTCGAGAAGGACGCGGCGGACGGAACCGTGACACGCCGCTCGGTGCGTCCGGTACGCTTCGTTCCGATGACGGGCCAGGCTCAGAGCGGGGGCGATCGAGTGCCCGCGCCGAGCGAGGAGGAAGATCGATGAAGCCGCTTGGCGTTCTACGTTCGCTCGAAGATTCCGGTCGTGCCGGCGGCTCAGTCGGGAGGTGGACTCCCCATCGTGCGGCCCCTCGCGATTGGTCGACGAAGAGATCGCTCGTGACCGCCGGCGTCGCGCTCGCCACGGCACTCTTCGTACCGACCCTCGTCGGATCCTTCGAGCCCCGGCTCGAGTCGGTCGCGGCGGCCGACGCACCCCCCAAACCTTCGGGGACGGCGGTCGACGATCTCGAGAAGGAGCTCGAGAAGCTCTTCGCCAAGAAAGCGGCCGGGCTCTCCGATCGTCGCAAGCGCGAAATCCTCGCGCTCATCGATCGACTCAACAAGGAAGAGCCGTCGGTTCGGCAGCGTACGCGCGAAGACCTGCTCGCCTACGGGACGGATCCGACACCGTTTCTGCTCGAGCGCGCGCGTTCGGACAGTCATGACGAGGCGCGGGCGGCGCTCGTCGCCTTGGCGATGATCGAGGATCTTGAATCGATTCCGTTCCTGGAAGAGACGCTTCGCGAGCGCAAGGCGTATTTCGTGACGCTCTTCGCGGCGCTGGCGCTCGGCAAGCTCGGCCACGGCCCGAGTGCACCGATTCTCATGGACGTCGTACTCGACGCGGAGCATCGAGACGCGTTCGATCGCGCGGCCTCGGCCGTCGCGCTCGCGCGGATCGGAGCGGTCGCGGAGGAGCAGGAGCGCGCCGAGCCATTCGACGTGGCTCCGTTGCGCAAGCTGCTCGAGTCCGAGAACGACACCAAAGTGATCGCTTCGGTGCTGATGGTACTCGGAAAACACGCGGATCGGGAGTCCTTCTCGATCGTAGAGCGATTCGCGAAGGCGCCGGAGGACCGGCAACGTCGCGCGGCCGTACTCGCTCTCGGAGACCTCGGCGATCCACGCGCGACGCCGTTGCTGGCTGAGCGTGTTCGCAACGACGAAGACGAAACGACGGTCCGATTCGCGGCGGGATCCCTCAGTGCGTTCCCCAGCGCCGAGGTCGGGGAGCTTCTGCTCGAGCTGATCGAGCGCGGCGACCTCGACCGCACGACGCAGGCGGTCGTGCTGCGCTCGCTCGGGGCGCAGCCGCCGAGCGAAGCGATCGAGTCGGTGCTGCTGCGTTTCGTCCAGGGCAAGCACGTACGGGGCACGAAGGTCGATCCGATCGTCCGTGGCGCGGCGCTCGCGGCGCTGCGCGCGTACGACAGCAAAGAGGTTCTCCAGACCTTGTCGACGCTGCTTCGGACCGTCGAAGATTCGAGCGTGCGCAGTGCCGTGATCATGCTACTGGCGCAAAAGGGATACGACACCAAGCTGTTCCGGGCGATGTTACGGGAGTCGCTCTCCAGTGAGGATCGTTCGATCGCGGAAACGTCCGCGCTCGCTCTGGCTTCGATCGATGGGAAGGCCGCGGAGAAAGCGCTCGATCGCGTGCCGAAGGAGAGCCGCGCGTACCCGTTCGTACGCAACGTGCTGGCCGGTTTCGATCGTCCGGACTCCGAAGCGTACTTCGACGGCTGGGTCGACAAGTGGGTCGATTGGCTCGGGGGCTCCTCCGAGGCGCTACGCCGCAACTTGGCGAGCGACGCGTTGTTCGGGATTTTCGAGCTCGACCGTCGGATCACGAAGGGATCGAAGACGGGCGAAGGCCGACCGCGCTTGGCCAAGGTGCTCTCGACGGCGCAGCAGGACCTTCGCCTGTGGCTCGAGTTCGAACCTTATTTCGATCGCGGGGAATGAGTGTCGGAGTAGCCGTCGCTCTCGTTTGACACCCAACCCGGCCCTTGTAGAATGACGCCCTTTCGGCCCCATTCTCACGCGAGCGGGGTCACCGTCCCCCGAATGCGCATGACGATCGCGACCATCGTGCGCGATCTCCGTCGGAGCTTCAGCCGATCGCCGACATCTGCGCGCGCAGTATCGACCGTCGAGCGCATCGCGCGGCGGTCGGGCGGGTCCACGAGTCGAGCCGCGGGCGGCGGACAACCGAGAGTTTCCGAGGGGCGAGGGACATGACGTCATCCATCCATCCGGATCGGCGCAAGAAGCTCGACGCGTTGCGCGAGCTCGGGGTCAATCCGTACGCGAATCGATACGAGGCGCCGCGTCCGATCGCGGATGTGCTGCGAGAGTTCGCAAAGAAGAATCCGCAAGCCGCTCCCGCGGAGGGTGACGAAGCTGCCGCGGCTCCCGCGGAGTCCGTTCGCGTCGAGGGCGTGCGCGTTGCGGGTCGGGTCATGGCGCTACGCGACCACGGCAAGTCGATCTTCCTCGAACTGAAGGATCGCACGGGTCGCATGCAGGTCTACCTGCGCAAGAACGACATCGGCGACGAGGCGTTCGAGAAGCTCGGCCTCGTCGATCTCGGCGATTTCTTGGGCGCCGACGGCGACGTCGACAAGACGCGCAAGGGCGAGATCACGATCTTCGCGACCGGTTTCACGTTCCTCTCGAAGGCGTTGCAGCCGATCCCCGAGAAGTGGCACGGCCTGCGGGACGTCGAGACGCGCTATCGAAAGCGCTACGTCGATCTCTTCGCGAACGACGAGGTCGCCGAGGCGTTTCGTGTCCGCGCGATGATCATCCGGCGACTACGGCGATTCCTCGACGACCAGGGTTTCACCGAGGTCGAGACGCCGATGATGCACCCGATCGCGGGAGGCGCGGCCGCACGCCCGTTCGTCACGCACCACAATACGCTCGACATGCAGCTCTATCTGCGCATCGCGCCCGAGCTCTATCTCAAGCGATTGCTGGTCGGCGGGATGGAGCGCGTCTACGAGATCAATCGCAACTTCCGCAACGAGGGCATCTCGACGCGACACAATCCCGAGTACACGATGCTCGAGGCCTACTGCGCGTACGCGGACTACAACGACCTGATGGATCTCGTCGAGCGCATGATCGTCGACGCCGCCGAGCCGATGTTCGGCGAAGAGCCGAAGATCCCGACTCCCGACGGACGTACGCTCGATCTCTCGCGTCCGTGGCGACGCGCGAAGTACCGCGATCTCTTCCAGGAGGCGACCGGCGTCGACATGAACGACCGCGACGCGGTGGTCGCCTACGCGAAGTCGATCGGAATCGACGTCGAAGGCGACCGCGACTTCCACGCCATCGCCAACGACGTCTTCGAGGAGAAGGTCGAGCCGGATCTCTTCGAGCCGACGTTCGTCTACGACTATCCGGTCGAGATCTCGCCGCTCAGCAAGTGTCGGGAAGACGATCCGTCGACGGCGGAGCGCTTCGAGCTGTTCATCCGCAACATGGAAATGGTCAACGCGTTCTCCGAGCTCAACGATCCGATCGATCAGGAGGAGCGCTTTCGGCGTCAGGTCGATTCGAAGGACGAAGAGGCACCGGCCGAGGTCGACTACGATTACGTGACGGCCCTCGAGCACGGGATGCCGCCGGCGGCCGGGCTCGGGCTCGGCGTCGACCGACTCGCGATGATCTTCACCAATGCCCAGTCGATCCGCGACGTGATCTTGTTCCCGCTGTTGCGCCATCAGGCGAGCGGCGGGGAGCCCGACGCGGGCTCGGAGTCCGACGCGAACGAGGAATAATCCGACTCCGGGAATCGTCGGAAGACTCCGCGACCGCGACTTCGGGCGGGATATTTCGGCGACGCCACGAAAGAGCCGCTATGTACATCTTCTTCCTGAGTCTCCAGTTCCTGATGCGGCGATTCGTGAACTGGATCTGCGTGATCTGTGTCGCACTCGCGGTGACGGTCCTGCTCGCGGTCATGGCGATCATGGGCGGATTCCAGAAGCAGCTCCTGGAGTCGTACCAGTCGATCTCTTCGGACCTCGTCGTTCGGGCGAACCGCGTTCGCGACTACAATACCGCTGAGTTGCGAAACCGGATCGCCGAGGCCGATCACGTCGTCGCGAGTACGTATCGCTTCTACACGTTCGGATTCCTCGGGATGGAGGGGCAGATTCACTACGGTGGGTCAGCCGGGATCAAGGTTTGGGGGATCGATCCCGAAACCGAGTTCGCGACCACCGATCTGCGGCAACACCTCGAGAACGTGGCGGATCCGGACCGCGATCCCAGGGATCGCACGCCTCGCGTCGCGAACCTCGACGATCCGTTCGATACCTCAGAGCTCGAAGACCCCGACCGCAAACCCAAGCCCGGAGTCCTCGTCGGCGACAAGTTGTTCCAATCGCTCGGAATCCGCATTGGCGAAGAGCTTCAAATCACGACGGCTTCGTTCAACGATGAAAGATCGGTTCCGAGCGAATCCGGTGAGGAGCCGGTTCCCGTCAAGGCGATGCAGCAGACGTTCCTCGTCGTCGGCACGTTCTCCACCGGCATGTACGAGTACGACAACCACACCGTCTACGTGCCGTCCGAGATCGAGCACGACTTCCTCGGACGCGAAGGCGGCGGCCGTGAGATCTTCGTCAAGATCGACGATTACGACAACATCGAGGCGGCGCGTCGGTCCCTCGAAACGAAGCTGCCGCTCTCGGCCGGCGTGGTGACGTGGCAGGAACAGAATCGCGTGTTCATCTCGGCCGTGCAGACCGAGAAGATGATCCAAGCCGTGATCCTGTCGTTCATGATCCTGCTCGCCGGGGGCGCGATCATGTCGGTGCTGACCATGATCGTCGTCGAGAAGACGCGCGACGTCGGCACCGTGAAGGCACTTGGCGGCACGGTGACCGGGATCCTCGGCATCTTCGTGATGAACGGGCTCATCATCGGCATCGTCGGTTCGATCGCGGGGCTTCTGCTCGGGATCCTCATCATCGACAACATCAACTTCATCGACGCGCAGATCATCGCGAAGATCATCGGTCATCGCATCTTCCGGCCCGACGTCTACGTCTTTGACGAGATTCCGACCGCGTACGATCCCGCGGCGATGGGCCTCGGCCAGCGCCTCGTCTCCGACCTCGCCGGAGAGCAGGTGAAAGCCGTAGCCCTTCGCGGCGAGCTGGGAGAGCACCTCCGCGAACCGCTGGCGTCGGACCCTCTCGCCTTGCTCTCCCCAGTCGGCCCACTCGACGCTGACCGACTTCGCGCTCTGCTTGCGCACCTGTACGCCGCTGCGCCCTGGAGCGCGACGACCGGGAGGCTGGGCTGTCGGGAGATCGAGATCGGCGCGAACCCTCTGGTGGTTGATCGGGACCGCGCCGCGCAGCAACTGCGGGAGCCCCTGCTCCCGCGACATCGTCGTGTTCGAAGCCCGGAGCTCGATGGTTCGCCCGCTGAAGTCCCCAGCCTTCTTCGAGCTCCGGGCG
>JAUIME010000923.1 GCA_030433195.1 bacterium | reverse complement strand
CGGCTTCGACGTCGTCGAAGAGCGGCGAACCGACGCTAAGGAGAAAGCCCTCGTCGGAGTATGGCATCGGGAGAATGGCGGGTCCGATGTCGTCGCGGTTCACCATCTGACCCATGTTGTAGAGCAAGGGACGCGTGACCGTGCGGTACGCGCCCGGGTTGCTCTGCGCGCTGAAGGCGCCGAACGGCACGATGAATCGCCCGGCTTCGACGGCCGCGTCGATCGTGCAGTCGTCGCTACCGAACGCCTCGATGACGTCGAAGCGGAACGCGGCCTCGGCGATCTCGAAGCGGCTACCCTCGGGTTCGTTACTCGTGTGGCACGAGATGCACGCGGTCACGCGCGCGCTGAACGGGCCTTCATCGGGGTGCCAAGTCGCACCGAGCCACACTTCGGGCACGAACCCGCGATTCTCGATCGTCTCGTCGCGGGCGCTGCCGAGCCAGAACGTCGAGATCGTCGCGTGGAACTGCAGGTCGTCGATGACGTCGGCAATGACGTCGGCGGCATCGCTCGAGTCGTCACGCTCCATGCCGTGCGCGGTCAGGTAAGCGGCGATCGGTTCGCGATCGTCGTCCGAGACGCGCGCGCCGCGCTTCTCGGCCATGCGCGCGACCGTACGGCGCCAGCGCGGCAGCGTCTTCGTCTTGTCGAGCGCACGCGAGGCGGGGTGGCACGACGTGCACGACGCGAGGAACGCGTCGCGGCCGCGATCGAGAAGTTCGGTCGGGAAGTCGAAGGCGCTGTCGAGGCCGGTGGTGCCATCGTCGGCATGGTGATTGCCACGAACGACTCCGGTGCCGATCGCATCCGGCGCGCCGGCGCGCAACCATGCGAGGATCGTCGACTTCTCGGCTTCGTCGAGATGCCGCGCGTGACCGGTGCGCACGAGGCGCGGCGGCGGCATCTCGTCGTCGAGAACGACCCAGTAGATCTCGGAGTCAGCGGGATCATCGAGGTCGACGAACGCGCTCTCGCGCAGGCGCGGAAAGTCGAGGATCGAGTCGAGGGTTCCCTCGTAGCGCACGCCCTCGATACCGGGGGCGCCGGCTGTGTGGCACGCGGCGCAGTGCTCTTCGAGGATCGCGCGGGCGTCGGCGGCGAGCGTCGAGTCGACGTCGTCGAATCCGGAAGCATACCGCGGAGCGGCGCTCCGCAGCAGGGTCTCCATGGGGGTCCCCTCCCAGACGGGTGGGACGGCGAAGGAGGGGATGGCACCCGCACCCAAGATCGCGGCGACGAGCGCGGGGAGTGCGAATCGCAGGAGAAGGTGGACCGGGCGGCGTCGTCTCGGGAGCGCCGGTCGTGCGCTCCTTGGTTCGTGGCTCATCGAGCTGGTTCCTCTCGGTTCGTCGCACCCGCCTACGGCGCGAAGCTACCAGAATCGGCGAGCGAAACCGAGGCCCCGCACGGAACCCGATACGCCGACGACCGCTTACGCAAGAAGCGCGAACAGGAGCCGCCAAGAGGGGGTGAGGAACAGGGTTGGCGGAGGGGGTGGGATTCGAACCCACGAGACCTTTCGGCCTGCCGGTTTTCAAAACCGGTGCATTCGACCACTCTGCCACCCCTCCGCGGGCGGCGCCGAGCGAGGCGCGGGAGGGGCCCGCGAGGCTCGGGTCGCGAGCCGCGATTGTACGAAAATCGGGGGGCCGGCCCTGTCCGCGGCTGCACGCGGTCCGGTAGGATGGTCTCGGGTCCGGAATTCAGGCGAGGCGGCGTGGCCAACGAGTCGCGTCCGACCAACACCGTGAGTCGATCGGCGTAGACGTGGGTTCGAAGTGCAGGCGGACGCTCGCGGTCGAGGACCA
>JAUIME010000136.1 GCA_030433195.1 bacterium | reverse complement strand
GTACGCTGATCCCAGCGGGGTTCCCCGTTCGAGAGCTCGGCCCGCAAGATTTCAGCCGTCGTCGGAGGCAGCTTTCGCCGCGGCCGCGCGCTTGCGTTCTTCGCCGACCCACCACGACTTCCAGGCCTCGGGATTCGGACCGAAGCTCCGCCCCGTGAGATCCTCGAGCGACTTCGAGATCACGCGGGTTTCGGTGACGGTCATCGTCCCGTAGATGCCCACGACCTTCGCGTCGAGGACCGCGCCCGAATTCAGCACGTCGATGATCGGGTCGGCGATCTGCGCCGCCTGCGCGATCTCCACGTCGAAGTCCTTGACGTAGGCCTGGCTGGTGACCGAAGAGATGCTGTTCCGAGCACCCGAGCCGCCGCCGCTGATCGCGTAGCGCTTCACGAGATACTCGACCGCACGCACGTCGCCGAGGCGACCGAGCGCCGCGGCGGCCCGCAGACGCACGGGCTCGTTCGACGCGAAGAGCGCCTTCGCGAACGGGATGAACAGCGCGGGGTGCCCGATCTTCATCGAGGCCGCGAACGCCGCGTCGCGCACGCCTTCGTCGCGGTCGTGCAGCGCCGCCTTCACCAAGGGCGAGAGAGCCTCTTGGCTGCCGAGCTCGCCGAGCTTGAACGCGCAAAAGTACCGAACTTGCGGCCGACTGTGCAGCAGCCCCTTCATGAGGGGCCGGAACATCATGCCCGGCTCGTACTGTTTGAGCGCATGATGGGCGTCGAGCCGATCGTCGATCCGGCTCGAACCGACGCGGAACAGCAAGCCGGAGATCTTGCCTTGGGCCCTGCGGACTTCTTCGTTCGAATCGGGCTCGATGAAGAGAACACGATCCTTGCGAATCGAAAGGCTCTCCAAGCGCTCGCCGTCCGGTCCTCGAGCCTCGAGGGGGCGGTCCAACCGCAGGAGAAACGTGCTTCCTCGGTCTTCGACCTCGCCGTCGAGCGCCGCTGCATCGCGTAGATGCACCGTCTGCGCCTCGGCGCCGCTGAAGGGGAAGACCAGGCCGAACAGGAGTGCGAAAATGGCGAAACGAGTCATTTCGGGGACTCCCATGAGATGGGATATCGGCCGGACACCAAGAGTATATCTCGGACATCCGGGGTCCGAAAGTGAGTTCCCCTTCCCCGGCTCGATCCGGGCACGATCACGCGAAGCTCTTTTCCGCGCCCGCGCCTCGAGATGCCCCCCACTCTCCCAGCGGACGCCTCCTTGATCTCGACCCGCGCGACGTCCGATGAGAAACAAGGCCGGCGGGCGCCGTCGGCCCCATCGATTCCGTCTCGACTTCCCCGGAGGTTCGCGTGCGAAAGCCCGCTTCCCGCGTCGCAGGCCCTGCCGCGCGACATCGAGCCAGCGACGACCGGCTCGCCGTGTCCTGGCGATCGCTCGTCCCGTCAGCGCTCGCTACGACCCTCCTCGCGACGTCGCTGCTCTCGGGCTGTGGCCCGAGCTCCGCGGGGCCGGCTCCGACCCGGATGCCCGGAAATGCCGACCCGAGCAACGCGACACCCGCGACGAATTCCCGCGGATCGACGGAACGACTCGACACCCGACCGCTGGATCCCGTGCTCGCGCAGGCGATCCGCCGACTCGGCGATTCGGATCGTACCGACCGCTCCCGCGCCGCCGCGCTGCTTCGCGACCGCACCGACGAGGCCTCGCCGGCGCTGAGGACGCTCGCCGCCGACGCGGCCGCATCGGACGTCGCGCGGGCACTCGCCGTGCGCATCCTGTCGGAACACGAACCCGACGCCGGGTTCTTCTGCTCGCTCTACACGCAGAGCCATGGCAAGGTCGCCCTCGAAGCGCTCGACGCGCTCACTCGCTGCGGCGTCGACGCGGTCCCGTGCCTCGTCGACGCACTCGACCGCGGGACCGCCGCGGACCGAGCCGCGGTCGTGCGCACGCTCGTCGCGATCGGCGAGCCCGCGATCCCCTTGCTCCTCGCGGGCTCGACGGATCCCGCCATCGATCGGCGCGTCGGCGCCTGTGCCGCACTCGCCCGATTGGTGACCCAGGACTCCCCGCACGCGACCGTCACTCTGCGATCCGCGCTCGCGTGTCTCGACGACGAAGAAGAGATCGCTCGTCGGACCGGACGCGACTTGATCGAGAGCCTCGGCGACCTCGCGATCCCTTCGCTCGTCGCACGAATCCGCGACGCCGAGCACCCCCACCGCGAGTTCGTCGCGACGACGCTCGCGGCCACGGGATCCACCGCGTTCGCGTCGCTCGTCGAACTCTCGAACGACGCGTCGCCCGAGATTCGCCGACTCGCGTTCCACGGTTTCGGAGGCTGGACCGACTGGAACGACGAGGCCATCGACGCGGTGACGAACGGCTTCACCGACCCCGACGTGCGCGTTCGCCACGCAGCGCTTCTGACAATTCGCGGCGAGGCCGACACGCGGATCAAGCGCGCGATTCCAGCACTGATCGACGTCCTCGCGTCGGACCGGCTCGAGGAACGGCGCATCGCCGAGTCGGCGCTCATCGCCATCGGCCCCGCGGTCGGACATCGCCTGCCTCGCGTGATCTCGGGCGGTACCGAAGCGCAGAGACTGCATGCGGCGCGCATCGCCGGCCGACTCGCCGGCGGGGCCGACTCGTGCATTCCGGCGCTCGAGTCCCTGCACGAATCGACCGAAGACGACGCCCTGCGCAACGAGGTCGACACCGCGCTGCGCCGGATCCGCAAGAAGGCCGAACGACGCTGATCGATGCCGCGCGATTCGTTCGCGGCGCCCGTTCGTTCGCCTACGTCTCGTCCGAAAGCAGCGCGCGTTCGTCGTCGTGGATCGCGATCACGTCGAGCTCCGAGACGCGGCAGGTCACGTTCGCGAGTTCGGCCAGACTCGGCCGCGTGCGTCCGTCGTCTCCCGACACGAGCTCCTTGATGTAGAGACCCGCCGACCCTCGAACGACGATCACGATCTCGCGACCTTCGCGCTCCTCGACGCGAAACGTCCGCACGCGCCGATGACGCTCTAGATCCGTACGGCGACGCGTGACGCGAGCCGGAGTGCGCTGGCGAATCGTGCGCCCCTGCAGCGCGGCGACGCGATCGTGAAGATCGTCGGGCCAATCGCAGTCGGCGACGACGCGCGCTCGGTACGACTTGTCGTGGCGTGCGTTCTTCGTCTGCTCGACGTCGGTGCGCGTGCCGCGCGCAGCATCGATCATCTCGACGCGACCGCGCGAGCGCTGCGCGACATCGGCCGCGGCGGCCGCCCAATCGATCGAACGCCGACGCGGCTGTTCGATCTCGAGCACGAACGGACGTCCGCTTCCGAGCATCCGGGCGTCGATGTCCTCGCGTCCCATGCCGTGGAATCGCGTGGCGATCCCGCCCGTGGCATCGAGGAACGGAGCGGCGATGCACTCCTGAACGGACTCGGCGTAGCGCACGCCCGTGCCGCCGCAGCGCTCGCATCCGCCGCCGCCGCAGACACGACACGGCCAACGCGATTGCGGCATGTCGCGCGTGTTCTTGCGATACCGCCCGAGCACGAACTCGGCGAGCACGTCGATCTCGACGGTTCCGGCGGGAGGATCGATCGCGAAGCATGCGACGGGACGCGAGAAGTCGACGGCGCGATGCGGCCACAACCGATCGAGAAACAAACCGACAGCGCGCTTGAAGTACCTCGCCCCCTCCTCGGGCAGCGAGCCCGGAGCGATCGACTTCGCGTTGCGGCAGCCGACGAGAAACGAATCGAACTCGTAGAGCGATCCGAGTCGTCGACACTGCTCGCAGATCGCGGGAAGGTGCGCCTTGTAGCGCTCCCATGCGGCGTCGCCGCTCAACGCCGTGCACCCCGTCGCGCGACCGACCCATCACGCAAAAGCGCCGCCCCGCGCTTTCGCGCCGGGCGGCGTCTGGGTCTTCGATCGAACTCGGTAGATCGCGTCGTCGGTCTCACGCGATCAGCCTAGCAGATTCTCGAGCCGCGACCTCGCCGCGACTCACGTGCTCGGATCAGCGGGTGGGCTTCCAAACCCCACCGTCGTTCCCGGCGCGATTGACGGCGATGTTGCTCGTGATCCGGTCCGGGATCGTGAACGCCGCGGCGGCGGGCGGCGGGTTGTCGTCGCCGCCGTACCGCTGGAGCTCGCCGTCGTTGTTGGTCTGCAACACGTCACCGGCTTGGTTGACGACGAACGTTCGCGTTCCCGTCGAACCGAGTACCTTCGGCCAGGCATAGCAGACCCACACGGCTTCCGAGGTCTCGCTGTCGCTCGGATTCGCCGGGTCTTCTCCGCCCTCGAGCGCTTCCATCGCCGCCGACCCGTCGTCGGCGGGCAAACTCATCTTGAACAGATAGCCGCTACGATTCGCGGCCCCGTTCTCGATGAGCTGGAAGCTCTGACTCAAGATGATCGGCTCGATCGGCTCGGCGCGACCACGGGGCGCGAGCGCACCCGCCAACTCCGCGAAGTAGCCGTACTCGCCGTCACCGTCGAAGTCGCGATCCACCACGACCCTCGACTTGAAGTTGCTCTGCGCCGTCGTAATCGTCTTCAACGTGGAGATCACCGCTCCCTCGTTCGCAGTCGCCTGCGTACTGAGGAAGTTCGGAATCACCATCGCCGAAAGCGTCGCGATCACCGCGATGACGATCAGCGCCTCGATCAATGAGAACCCGTCTCGACTGGAACTCATCTTCGGACTCCTCCCATGCTCTCGACTCCCTCCCCACAGGGCTCCCGACCGAGGCTGCCTCCGCGGTGCGGGCTGGACCCAGAAACATCCCATTTAAGATAAGTGCGGTAATTTATACCCCACCTTCTCCGAGAGTCAAGAAACGCGGCAGATTCCCCTGTCGACACGAGGAACCCAGAACGCCAACGCACTTCGCACCATGAATTTGCGGCCAACTCGGCGATCGGTTTTTCCTGCGCGCGTCCTTGACACCCCACGCCAGTGTTTTATATCCCAAACACTTCAGTAGGCGCCCGACGGTTCGGGTTGCCAGACCTCGGCTCTCCAGGAGTGCCCTGCCATGGACGCGTGGAAAGAGTTCGAACAGAATCCGATCTCGCACTCCGCCGCGCATCACATCGTCGCCATCAAGGAGTTGCTCGACGAGTACGGGTACGCACGCGTCTCCGACGTCGCTCGCCTGCTCGAGATCACGCGCGGCAGCGCGTCGATCACGCTCAAGGGCCTCAAGGGTCGCGGCCTCGTCACCGAAGACGATCGGCGATTCCTCGGTCTCTCGAAGACCGGAGAGCATGTCGCTCGCTCCGTCATCGCGAAGAAGACGATCCTCAAGAAGTTCTTCATCGATGCGCTCGGCGTCGAAGAGCATCAGGCCGACATCGACACCTGCAAGATCGAGCACCTCGTCAGCAGCGAGACGGCCGAACGCGTCGCGCAGTTTCTCCGCTTTCTCGACTCGGGCGATCCCTCGAGCGAACACTTCCGCAAGGCGCTTGCAGAGTTCGACGAGCCCTGCAGCGGCGACACCTCTTCGTGTCCGTGCTGCGCCGAAGCCTGCCTCGTCAAGGAGCTCGGCGACGACGAGCTCGGCAGCTGATAGGACGAAAGAGGACACCTGTGACACCCGAGTCCGGTAGCTCACAACGTGAAGAAGTACTGCGCCGCCTCAACGAGTTGTTCGCCGAGGAGACGGAGGCCGCCGTGCGGTACCTCTACCTCGCCGCGACCGTAAAGGGTCTCGATCGCGCGACAGTCCGCGCGACTCTGCTCGAGGGGATTCGAGAGACGCTCGAACACGCCCAGACGATCGCCGAAAAGGTCATTCAACTCGGCGGTACTCCGAAGCTGCGCATTCGCGTGGAAGTCGACGACGGACTCACGACGGGCCGCGACGCCATCCGCACCGCGCTCGCGTTCGAACAGGCCGCCCTCGACGGCTACAAAGAACTGCTCGACCTCGCCGGCGACGACGTCGTGCTCGAAGAGTTCGCGCGTGCTCAGATCGCGACCGAGTCCGAACATGTCTCCAGCCTCTACCTGCTCTTGGACGAATGAACGACCCTCGCAAAGCGCGAAGGTCATGAAACTCGACGCACGGCGATCACGCGTCGTGCCGCCCTGAACACGGACAACACTTTGCGATGACCGACTCGCTGTTCGAGCTCGTCGCGGTGACGCTCGCCGTCGCCGCCGCTGCCGCGTACTGCGTGCGCTCCCTGCTCGGAGCGTTCTCGACGCGTCGATCCGCGGCTTGCGGCGCGAAGACGTGCGGCTCGGTCCTCACCTCGACGTCGCGAGCCTCTTCGGTCACGGCAACGTCCCCGCAAGCTTCGCCCTCGCAGATCGGGTCAAACCTCGCTCGAAGGAAACTCCGCTGATGACGCAAGCCACGATGCCGCCCGATCCACTCAACGCGACGAACCCGGCCGACGGTTCCTCGGCGGCCTTCACCGCCGAACGCCGGCTAGACCAATGCCTGCCGGGAACACGAGCCACGATCAGCTCCGTCTCCGACGACGGGCCCGTCGCGCAGCGCCTCATGGAGCTCGGCCTCCTCGAAGGATCGTCCATCGAAATCGTCCGCATCGCGCCGCTTGGCGACCCGATGGAGATCCGCGTCGAAGAAGCCCGACTGTCGATCCGCAAGTCCGAAGCGCGCCATATTCACGTGGTGTCGTAGGAGCCCGTCCGTTCTCATGCACACGACCCGCGACGCCTTCCGCCGTGTCGCCCTGATCGGAAATCCGAACACGGGCAAGACCACCCTCTTCAACGCGCTCACGGGATTGTCCCAGCGTGTCGGCAACTACCCCGGCGTCACCGTCGAGCGCAAGAGCGGCCGGCTCTCGTCGGGTGCCGAGATCATCGACCTTCCCGGAACGTACAGCCTCGCGCCGAAGAGCCCGGACGAGCTCGTCGTGTTGAAGGCTCTTCTCGGTGAGATCCCCGACGAGCCCGTACCCGATGCACTCGTGCTCATCGTCGACGCGAGCCATCTTTCGCGGAATCTCTACCTCGTGACGCAAGCTCTCGAGATCGGGATCCCGGCGGTACTCGCCCTCAACATGACGGACGTCGCCGAGAAGTCCGGGTGGAAGATCGACGTCGCGGGACTCTCTCGGGAGCTCGGTGTTCCGGTCGTACCCATCGTCGCGAGTCGCGGCGACGGACTCGACACGCTCATCGGCGCGATCGACGCGCTGCCGATCGAGAACCCGACGCCGTCGTCCACGATGGTGCCCGAGTTCCACGCCGCGCTCGACGCGGCGGCCTCGCGTGTCTCCGAGCGCTTCGGGGCGCACGAGTTTCTCGTCCGGCGCGCCTTGATCGACCAAGGCGGATCGACCGAGGCCAGCCTCGCAAGTCGTCACGGCCGCGCGTTCATCGACGCGCTCGCGCACGAACGCACCTCGCTCACGCAAGGGGGACGCTCGCTCGCGTGGCGCGAAGCGCAGGCCCGCTACGGCTGGATTCATCGCATCTCGAGTACGCTCGCCACGCGCGAGGCGCGTCCGAAGTCGGCGACGGACCGCATCGACGCCGTCATCACCCATCGCGTGGCCGGGCTCGCGATCTTCGTCGCGATCATGACACTCGTCTTCATGACGATCTTCCGCTACGCGGCGCCGCTCATGGACCTCATCGACGGCAGCTTCGCCGCTCTCAGTGGATGGGTCAGCAACGCCTTCGCCGGCTCGACGCTCGGAGGCGGACTGATCGAGAGCTTGCTCGTCGATGGCGTGATCGCGGGCGTCGGCGGCGTGTTGATCTTTCTTCCGCAGATCCTGCTGCTCTTCGTCTTCATCGCGATCCTCGAAGACTGCGGATACATGGCGCGCGCCGCGTTCCTCATGGACCGACTGCTGCGCACGTGCGGCCTGAGCGGACACAGCTTCATTCCGATGTTGAGCTCGTTCGCCTGTGCGATCCCCGGCGTCCTCGCGGCTCGCTCCATCCGAAGCACGTCGGATCGACTCGTCACGATCCTCGTCGCTCCGCTCATGAGCTGTTCGGCACGCATCCCGGTCTACGCGATCATGATCGCGGCCTTCATCCCCGCGACCACGATGCTCGGCTTCCTGTCGCTTCCGGGTCTCGTGTTCGCGAGCATGTACTTCCTCGGCATCGTCGTCGCGATTCCCGTCGCGTGGATTCTGCGTCGCACGATCGCTCGCGGCGAGGCTTCGACGTTCGTGATGGAGCTTCCCCCGTATCGCATGCCGCGGGTCCGAGGCGTCTCGCTGCGAGTGTGGCACGCCGGCCGGTCGTTCGTCGTTCGGGCCGGGACGATCATCTTCGCGATGTCGATCCTCATCTGGGCCGCCGGGACCTTCCCTCGCTCGAGCGACGTCCGCGAACAAGCCGAAGCCGCGCGCGTCCAAGCCGAACAGACCCTCGAAGGCGAATCGCTCGAAGAGGAGCTCTCGGCAATCGACCGCCGCACGGCCACCGAATTGCTCGAGCGCAGCGCACTCGGCCGGCTCGGACACGCGATCGAGCCCGCCGTCGAGCCCCTCGGCTGGGATTGGAAGATCGGCACCGCGGCCGTCGCCGCGTTCCCCGCGCGCGAGGTTCTCGTCAGCACGCTCAACATCCTCTACGGACTCGAGGACGACGAGGAGACCGGCCTCGTCGAGCGATTGCGCGGCGAGACCTTCGACGACGGATCACGACGCTTCGGGATCCCGGCCGCCCTCTCGATCATGGTCTTCATCGCGCTCTGCGCCCAGTGCGCGTCGACTCTCGCCGTAATGGCGCGCGAGGCCGGATCGTGGAAGTGGGCGGTGTTCGCGTTCGTCTACATGACCGGGCTCGCGTGGATCGGGGCCTTCGTCACGTATCGCCTCGCCTCGCTCGCCGGACTCTGAGCCGAGGCCGGCGCGGGCCCGAGCCCACGCCCCTCTCGATTCGGTCGGGTTTCGATTCGGTCGGGCCCCGCCTCGCGGCCTCTCGAGCCCGCGCTTCTCCGCGGATCGCGATTCTCATCCATCGAGGCTCTTGCTAGGCTAGCCGGCTCAGGGACTCGTTTCATTTCACGCGACGCGCGGAACGGAGAAGGCGACTCGGATGGACGAAAAGAAGGCCGTCACGTACTCGACGATCATCCTCGCGGCCGTGGCCATCGCTTTCACGCTGCGAGCGATGAAGTCCGTGATGGTCCCGTTCGTGCTCGCGCTCTTCCTCTTCTACATCTTCTCTCCGATCACGGATCTCTTGCGCCGTCGCCTGCGCGTGCCGCACGCCGTCGCCGTGGCGCTCAGCCTCGCCGGCGCGGTCGCGATCCTGTTTCTCGTCACGATGACGGCCGCGAGTTCGATCGAGACCATGGTCGCGAACTACGAAAAGTACGGCAACAACGTGACCAAGGCGATCCAGGCCACGGGCGAGTTCTTCGAAGTCGACCCCGAGAAGCTCGAAGACCTCAAGACGATCTGGCGCGAGGTCAAGAACGATCCGCGCGCGAACGAGTTCATGGTCCGCACGGCATCCGGGTTGCCGAGCTTCCTCTCGAACGTCGCGCTCGTCCTCGTGTTCTTCGGCTATTTGATCTCGGCACGGCGACGCTCGACGTCTCCCTTCCTTCGCAAGGTCGCGCTCACGGTCAACCGTTACCTGGTCATCAAGGTGGCCGTCTCGCTCGCGACCGGTTCCTTGGTCTGGCTGTTGTTGACGCTCCTCGGACTGCAGCTCGCGTTCGTGTTCGGGCTCTGCGCCTTCGCGCTCAATTTCATCCCG
>JAUIME010000135.1 GCA_030433195.1 bacterium | reverse complement strand
CGTCGCGCCCTCGATGTGCTCCATGACGAGGTAGGGGACCGGAGACGCGAGTTCACCGGCCGCCTCGCCGCGCGCGACGCCGGCTTCGTAGACGTGCGCGATTCCCGGGTGTTGGAGTCGGCCGAGTACGTCGGCCTCTCGCCGAAAGCGCCGCACGACCTCGTCGGTCGCGACGTCGGGGCGAATGACCTTGATCGCCACCGTGCGCGCGGGGTGATGCTGGCGCGCTTCGAAGACGACGCCCATGCCGCCGCTGCCGATCTCGCGTACGATCGTGAAACCGTCGAGTGACGCGAGGGCGCGCGCCGGCCCGGGGGTGGTCGCGTGCGACGCGAGGGCATCGTCGACGAGGCCATCCGCGTCGGCCTGCGCGAGATCTTCGACCAGGGCGTCTCCGACGGCGCCGTGCATCGCCGCATCGACGGCGGAACTCGGCGCGTTGTCGCTCGCGAGGAGCTCCTCGACTTCGCGGCGCATCACGTCGTCGTCGGCGCACTCTCGATCGAGAAAACGCGCACGCTCTTCGCGCGACAGCTCGACCGCCTGCTGAAAGAGGGAGATCGCGCGATCGTAGCGGTCGCGTGCGGTGTCGTCGTCGCGAGGCGTCACGTCACGACGAGCCCCGATTGCCGTCGAGCTCGCGTCCGAGCCATGCTCTCACCACTCGCCAGTCGCTCTCGACCGTACTCTTCGAGATTCCGAGCACCGTCGCGACTTCGTCGACGGACATGCCGGAGAAGAACCGCAGCTCGACCATCTGCGCGTGACGCTCGTTGAGATCGGTGAGCTTGGTCAAGGCTTCGTCGAGCGCGATGAGATCGAGCGTGTTCTCGCTGTTCGGAGCGGGGGCCGCGCCGAGCGTCACGCGATCCCACTCGCCGCCGCGCTTGGCCGAGCGCTTGCGCCGTGCATGATCGGCGAGTACGAGGCGCATCGCGCGGGCCGCCACCGCGAAGAAGTGAGCGCGGTCGTCGCCACCGACTCGCGACTGATCCACGAGCTTCAAGAACGCTTCGTGGACGAGTGCCGTCGGATCGAGCGTGTGATCGGTGCGTTGCGATCGGAAGTAGGCGCCCGCCATGGCTCGCAGCCGTTCGTAGACGACGGGCATGAGGCGGCGGGCCGCCTCGCGGTCGCCGGCCCCGAGCTCGAGCAGAATCTGCGTTGCGGGGCGATCTGGATCTTCGGGTCGCGTCACTTCGTGCCTCCGAGTCTCACCGGTCTCGAGAGACAGTGTACTCGGTCAGGGCGCGACGCGCCCGATTCCCGTCACTTCTTGGCGATCACCCAAATCGCGTGCACGAGGCCCGGGATGTAGAAGAGGAGCGTGAGGATCACGTTGATCCAGAAGTGCTTTCCGAGGCCGACTTGGAGAAAGACCCCGAGCGGCGGGAGGAGGATCGAGAGCAGGATGCGTATGAGGTCCATGGGACGGTAGTCTCCGGTCGGACAGGGTTTCAGGCGGACGCGCTGGTGCGGGCCGCGGATGCGGGCAACGGACGTACGGTCGTCGCGGGTTCCGAGAAAGGCGATGGCGAGGCCGCGGCGCTCGTCGAACGGCTCCGGTTCGGCCTGAGGCTTCAACGAGGCTCGGTTTCCGCATTCTCCAACGCCTGCTCAGTGATGTACCGACGCAGGATCCGGACGTTGCGAAGATTCGATTTCCACGCCGCGTCGAACACGTCGCCGACGATCGGGATCGCGCCGATGACGGTATCGACGATGGCGTTCCATCCCATCTTCACGTAGGCGCGCTTGGGAAGGCCGAATCGCTTGGCCTCGGCGATCAGGTACGTCGACAGAGCGACGCCGGCGAGGTCGCCGACGCCCGGGATGAGCCCGAGCAGCGGGTCGAGCCCGAAGCGGAAGTTCGTCCCGGGGATGCGAATCGAGGCGTCCATGATCTTCGCGAGCCGGTCGAGGCGGCGAAGCGTCGCGGCGGCGTCCTCCGGATCGACCGGAACGCGGACGGTGCGGGGTTCGATGGGCGGATTGTCGGGTGTCGTAGTCATCGTGCTGCCCCTCCTCGGCAGTAGGTCTGTCGGGGAGGTCGCAAGTGGAGTGCCAAGCGCAACTCCACGCTGACGCGGTCGTCGGGGTGCCGCTCGAGCCCGGTTTTGCGGCTGTCGCGCAAGAACCGGATCCCGATCGGTATGGATTACTCGTACGCCGCGGTTCCCTCGGCGCCCGTCGTGCGGTATGTTTCGCACGAGAAACGGATCGGGCGAGAGGCGCGCTTCCATGCGTCGCCGCCGCCTTCGGAATACGAGGAGACGACCATGACGGAAGCACGGCCCGAGGCGATGGACCGAATCGGCCTCGAAGATCGTTACGCGGCGCACAACTACCATCCGCTCGACGTGGTGATCGAGCGCGCCGAGGGCATCTGGGTATGGGACGTCGAGGGCAAGAAGTACCTCGACTTTCTCGCTGCCTATTCGGCGGTGAACCAGGGGCACGGTCACCCGCGCATCGTCGGGGCGCTGCGCGATCAGGCCGCTCGCCTCGCGCTGACGTCGCGCGCGTTTCGCAACGACCGCTTCGGTCCGTTCTGCCGCAAGCTCGCGGACCTGCTCGGCTACGACAAGGTCCTCATGATGAACACGGGCGCCGAGGCCGTCGAGACCGCGATCAAGGCGGCGCGTCGATTCGGGTATCGAAAGAAGGGGGTGCCTGCCGACAAGGCCGAGATCCTCGTCTTCGACGGCAACTTCCACGGTCGTACGACGACGATCGTCGGCTTCAGCGACGATCCGGATTCCTACGGCGACTTCGGCCCGTTCGCGCCGGGTTTCCCGCGCGTCGCCTACGGTGATCTCGCGGCGGCGAAGGCTGCGGTGACGGATCACACGGTCGCGGTCCTCGTCGAGCCGATTCAGGGCGAGGGAGGGGTCGTCATCCCGCCCGACGATTTCCTCCCGGGGCTGCGCGCGCTGTGCGACGAACGCGGCATGCTGCTCATCTGCGACGAGATCCAGTCGGGACTCGGGCGCGCCGGAGCGCTGCTCGCGCATTCGCGTTGCGGCATCCGGGCCGACGCCGTCACGATCGGCAAGGCGCTCTCGGGCGGGCTCTATCCGGTCTCGGCGTTCGTGGCCGACGACGCGGTCATGGAGGTCTTCGATCCCGGCAGTCATGGGTCGACCTACGGCGGAAACCCGCTCGCGTGTGCGGTGGCCGATGCGGCGCTCGACGTCCTCGTCGACGAACGGCTCGTCGAACACTCGGCCGAGCTCGGCGAGCATCTCGCGAAACGGTTGCGAGCGTTCGACAGCCCGCTCGTCGCCGAGGTGCGTGTCGCCGGTTTGTGGGCGGGCGTCCAGCTTACCGAAGCCGCCGGCGGCGCGCGGCGCTTCTCCGAGGCGCTCCAACGCGAGGGGTTGCTGTGCAAGGAGACGCACGTGCACACGATCCGCTTGGCGCCGCCGCTCGTCATCACGAAGGAAGAGCTCGACGCGGCGCTCGACACGTTCGAGCAGGTGTTGGCGAAGCTGTAGCGCGCGGTCAGTCTTCGCGCAGGTGCTCGCGGATGAGAGCGGCGGCGACGTGATCGCACGCGGCCGGGATTCCCGTGCCCGCGACGTTCGTGGCGACGAGCACGGAAAACCCGCGTTCGGGAGCCGCCCAGACGACGGCGAAGTTCGCGTTGTTGCTGCCCGCGTGCGTGAGCGCCGGTCCGCGCGACCAAGGCCGTGACGTCACGATCCACCCGTAGGCGTAGGATCCGCCGAACGGCGGCGTATGCAGCGTTCGGTACGTCGCGGGACGGAGTCGTGCGGCGTCGTTTTCGTCCGGTGCGCGCACGTGATCGGCGACGAATTGCGCCCAGTCGGTGATCGTGAGGTGCATCGTGCCGGCCGGGGCGATCGCGGGAGGGTTGTCGGCCAGCGGTCCCGGCGGTACGGGCATCGGGACGAGCACGGGCGTCGTCGTGTCTTGCGGAGTCGCGAGGCGATGGAACCACGGCTGGTCGGGATGCTCGAGTGCACCCGGCGTGGCCATGGCGCCGAAGCCGGCGCTCGTGATCCCGAGCGGATCGAGGACGAGGTCGCGAACGAGCGCTTCGAAGGGGCGGTCGGCCACCGCTTCGGCGGCGGCGCCCGCGATCGCGTAGCCCGCGTTGCTGTAGAGGTAGGCGGAGCCCGGCGCGTGGACAGGAGCGGCGGCGAGGACGCGTCGGGTGTAGACGAGACGTTGTTCGCGCGGAGATCCCGAGAGCGCGTGCACCGTCAGGAAGTTCATGCCCGGTGGCCATCCCGCGGTGAGGCCGGCGCGATGATTGACGAGCTGGCGCATCGTCACGCCGCGAACGGCATCGTGCATGTCGTCCGTCATCTCGGGGAAGACCTCGGCGACCGTCGTGTCCCACGCGAGGTCGCCGCGCTCGACGAGCCGCGCGAGCAGCGTCGCGGTGATGGCCTTCGAGCACGATCCGATGTGGAATCGGTCGTCACGAGTTACGCGTGCGTCCTTTCCCTGACAACGTACACCCGTAGCGCCCGCCGCGTGGACACGCCCCTCGACGACGACCGCGGCCGCGAGCGCGGGCAAGCCGAACCGTACGCGTAGCGGCTCGAGCGTGCTCGCGAGATCGATCACGGCGTTCGAGTTTCGAGAGCGATCGTCGGCCGCGGTCGCGATGCTGGCGGCCGATGCGACGAGCAGAAGGAATGCGAGTCGAGTCATGAGTCGATCCTCATCGGGTCGGAGCGAAGAGCGGCGACGTCACCGGCAGGGTGTCGTCCTCGAACGAGCAACCCAGTGGGCCGCATCAGAAGTTCGTTTCATTTGTCCGGGGCGCTGGTGGACGATCTCGGCGTTGCATCTCCTCGCCGTATCGCCAATACGCCTCGTCGAAGCGCCTTGACCTCGCCGCCATCGCCGGCAGACAAATGAAGCGAACTTCTGGCTTGACCCTAGCAGAAATCGCATCGCGGCCGCGCCGATCGCCCGGGTTCTCGAGCTTTTTCGAGAAAGTGCAAACCGTAGGGGCGCATGGTGAGACAATCCGCATCCGCGAGGGCCGGTGTAGGGGCTCTCCGTTTCGAGTCCGTCGACCGGGGCGATCGCAGAATCGCGAGCCCCGGTGCTGCGGCGACGGAGGCGTCGAGGAAAGAGGAGCTGTGTATGGAACGGTTCGGAATCGGGAAGATCTTGTTCTTGTGCGTCGGGATCGGGCTCGCGAGCACGACGGCAGCAAGCTCGGAACTGCAATCCGGTTACTCGCTCTACCATGATCTGCCGTCGGCGATGTCGGCAACGGCGACGACACGCGTCGTGTCGGGCGACTTCACGGGGGACTTGCGCTCCGACACGTGCATGCTCGCGGGGGGCGTCGCGTGGGTCTCGTTCGGTACGGGAGTCTACCCGGCGATCGAGAGGATCCCCACGAGTGTCGTCTCGACGACGGTACGCGACATCGATTTTCTCCCGAGGTCGGGGGGACCGGGAGCGTTCGTGATCCTCTCGACGAGCGGTATCCACATCGTCACTTACGATGAGGGCTTCGAGCTCGAAGAATCGATCACGACCGGCGGTTGGTCGTCGGCGCTCGCGTTGCGCGTGCTCGACTACGGCGGTTCGGCGGATCCGGACATCGTCGGCGTCGCGAGCGATCGCAAGTCGATCCTCCGGATCAAGGACGTCGACGGCACGCGCACCTACGACACGACGCTGGGGCCGATCGGCTCGAACATCGTCGAGATCGATCGCATCGACTGGACGGGCGACGGCGACGACGAGCTCGCCGTGCGACGAGCCGACGGCGACGTCGATCTCTTCGACACGTCGGGAGCCTCGACGATCTACTCCCCGACGTATGGCGCGGCGCAGTTGCAGGCGGTTCGTTTTCCTTCCGCGGGAGACCGGCTCGCGGTGATCCAGTGGACCAGTGGAGGGCAACAAGATCTCGCTCTCGTGGGCAACGGCGTCTCGACAACGACCACGTTCCTCGGTTCGTTCGACATCAGCGCGATGGCGTCGGCCGATACCGACGGCGACGGTGACGGCGATCTCGTCCTCGTCAATCGCGACGACTACGTTCTCGTGAACCTCGTGAATCGCTACGAGACGTATCCGGCGCAGCCGTTCGACGCGACCGATACGAACGCAGCGTTTCTTCTTTCGCTCTCGACGGAGACTCCCTCGAACAACCGCGCGGAGCCCGTGCTGCACGATTTCGACGAAGACGGCGATGCCGACTTGGCGGTCGTGCTCGGCGACGACGACGTGCTGGCCGTGCGACGCAATACGGATGTCGGTGAAGACGATCGCTGGGTCGAGCTCAGCGACGTTCCGCTTGACACGCTTCTCACGGGAGCGTTGGGGGGTGGGTACGATCTCGACCTCAAGATCGTCGAGCCGCGTGTGTGTGACTTCACGTTCGACGGCATCCAGGTCAAGGTCTGGAGGCAGTCCGCGTACGGAGCGAGTACCGCGACGCTCGAGGACGAGATGATCCTCTCGTACGCCCCCGAGTTCGAATGGGACGAGCAGACGTTTTTCATCGACGAGTCGGCGGTCCCCTTCGACGCCGTCTACACTTTCGAGTTCCGTGCGGTGAAGCGCACGAGCGGTAGCGTCACGCAGGCGGGACCCACGTCCTTCTTCTTCTACACTCCGCGCGTCGACGATTTCGATGATTTGATCGCTGAAGCCGCCGGCATGCCGAACGTAGCCGGCGATTGGGAAGAGTGGGAGCATGTCGACGATCAGGCCTACTCGGGCGGTACCGGACCGTCCCCGGGAGGACCGGGTGGGTCGGGCGGCGGCTCGGGCGGCGACTCCGGCGGATCGGGCGGGGGCTGATTCCGACGCCGTACGTTCAAGAACCGTGGAACGAGGCCGGCCCGCCGTGCGGGTCGGCCTCGGCCACTCCGGGGCCGCGAGACTCCTGCGTCACGAGCGACGCGTGCGCGCCAGGACGAGCAGCCCGATCGTGCCGGCCACGATCACGGCGGTCAAGAGGATCCGGCGTTGCGTCTCGGGATTCCGTGGCAGGAGAGACACGGGCGCTTCGTTCGCTCGGTCGCCTTCGGAAGGGGCGTTGCGCGGCAGAACCACGGGGCGATGCCCGACGCCCCACACGCGCAACGTCGAATGCAAGCGGGGGTCGGTGATCCCGGCATCGGCGAGCGCGGCGCGTGCGCGGCGCATGGCTTCGGCCGGCGAGGTGCCGCGCGCGAGCTCGTCGGTCGCCACCGCCATCAACTTCACGGTCGGCGCGGCGAGGAGCGGCTCGTGAGAGAAGACGACCGAGCGGGCGCCGTTCAACAGGCATTCGCCGGCCAGATTGTTGAGGCCCCCCTCCATCACGCGGGGTGCGCCTTGCCCGGTGCCGCACGAAAGAAGCGTGACGATTCCGGCGGGAATCGTCGGGACGTCGGCGGTTCGCAGAACGCCGGTCGACGCGGGGTCGCCGCTCGCGAGCAGGATGCCCGGTGCCGGGTCCGAATCCGAGGCAGGGACGCCGTGCGCGAGGACCTGCAAGACGGACACGGGCTCGGTGCGAACGCGAAGTTCGTCGAGTGAGGCGGCGTCGCCTCGCAGGACCGCGGCCGCTTCTTGCGGGAAGCCCGAGGTCATCGACCTGATCTGCTCGTCCGAGAGCCGCAGGGGTTCGAGATCCGGGAACTCGGCGCGTGCCGCCGGGGAGTGGGTCGGTGCGGCGAGCAGGAGCAGGTCCGAGGCGTCCCGTGGTGGCAGAGACTCGTCACGTCGTTTGAGGCGGACGCCGAGCGGCAACGATGCGAGGTGATCCACGGCCTTGACGGTTCCGAGCCAGGAGCCGTCGAGATCGAGGCATTCGAACGGGAACCACAGCTCGCCTTCGAAGCCGACGACCGTTACCTTCGTCCAGCGATCGAACGTCTCGCGGATGGGGCCCGGGAGCAGCTCCTCCAGGAAGGCCTTCGACAACGCCGACCACTCCGCACCGAGGGGCGACGTCGAGCGAAGAGGTTCGACGAGACGCTGTGTCCAAGCTCGCCAGACGTCGATGCTCCCGATGGAGGCCGCGACGATCCCGTCGCGATCGATGGCGAGGATACGAGCGCCTCCGGTTTGCACCGGGGCATGCTGGAGCATCAGGATCCCGTGCTCTTCGTCGACGAGAATCGCCTGACGCACGTCTTCGATCGAGCAGGAACTCGCCTCGATCCGTCGATTGAGCCTCGAGAGCGTTTGCATGCGAGCGATGGACTCGACGGCGCGCGCGAGTCCGGCCTCGCCGTCGAGCGCGGGAAGAGCTTCGAGAAGTGCGCCGAACACGGCGGTCTCGCGATCGTAGTAGCCGATCGCGGACCCCGCTTCCTCGATCGGTCGCGCGGCGAGCCAAACCGACAAGCGTTCGTAGTCTTCGAGGAGCGGCTCGAGCTTGGCCTCGATGCGTGCTCGATCGGCACCCGAGCGCACGGTCAGGTAGGTGTCGATCGCGGAGCAGACCAACTCGTCGCGATTGCGGCTGTCGTCGGCCGAGTTGCGGAGCGGAGCGAGGCCGCGGCGCAAGTCGTCGACGCACCACTTCGCACCGAGCAGATCGCCGTCGACGAGGTAGCTTTCGACGAGCTCGAAGGCGGCTTGGAAGCGCTCACGCCCGAAGGTCGTCGCCGTCTCGAGGCGAGCGCGTAGGCGTTGGATCCAACGTTGCTCCTCGTTCCCCTCGATGCGCGCGGTCCTTAGCTTCGACGTGAGGTAGAAGAGCTCGATCTCTTCCGTGAGTTGCCGGCCGTCGGCGAGATACGCTTCGACTTCGTCGATGGCACTCAGGGGATCGCCGTTCGAGCGATGGACGCGAACGACGAGGTCGAGACGGAATTCCGGATCGTTGTCCAGTGCTGCGTAGGCCGCCTCGAACGTGGGGAGCATCCGAAGGGCGCGCGTCGTCTCCCCGATCTCGAGCAGGTACCGGATCCGCTCGGAGACCGCGATCTTCTCGCAGGCCGTGCGGTAGTTCGGGAGAAGGCCGGGCCGGGCCGCAATCCGATCGAGGCGGTCGAGCAGATCGCGCGTTCCGTCCCAGTCTTGAGTCAGCCGACGCGCGCCCGAGAGGTAGTAGAGCGCGAGCGTGGCGTTCCATGCGTCGCGCGCCTCGAGTTCGTCGACGCGCTCGCGCCAAAGGTCGCACAGCCGATCGTAGCGCTTCGTGGTGTAGAACTCGATCCCGATCCGATACCAATCCGACGATTTCCGCCCACGGCGGACGAGTGCGTTCGCCGTGTCCTCGGCTTCTTGCGCTGCGCGCTCGCGTGTTTCGTGGTCCGAGTCGAGGTCACGCGCGCCGTGGTCAGCGTGCCTCATGCGCAGGATGAGCTCTTCGGTCGTGAGCGCGTCGGCTTCGTTCGCGGGCTGAGATCCCGCGCGTGCCGGTTGTGTGCACGAAAGTGCCACGAGAATCGACAGCAGCAACGTCACGGACGGATGCGATCGCATGAGCTTCCTCGGTAGATGGGCGCGTCGCGTCGGCTCGCGCGTTCAGGGAGTCGCGAGTTGCGCGTCGGCTTCTCCCTGGGCTACGACGACGCCGGCCGCGTCGAGCGCTCGTACATGCCAACGGATGCGAGGCGGAAGGTCGAATGGGGCATCGTACGAAGGAGTTCGCAGCTTGACGGACTCCTTGAACGGGCGCAGTTCTCCGGCTTCGTCACGCTCGAGGATCCGCACCTGGAAGTATTCGATGTCGAGACCTTCGGGC
>JAUIME010000922.1 GCA_030433195.1 bacterium | reverse complement strand
GGCGGCTCGGCTCGATTCGACACGCAGCAGCCGGGGCGTCACCGTTCTTGAGGCAAGCGTCGGAATCGCTTACACTCGGGCGAGTCACCACGCGCCCTGTCCGATCCGCAGTCCCGAGTCTCGACCATGTCCACCGATTCTTCGCCGCCCCAGCGCTCTGAAGCTGAGCCCGACGTCACGCAGATCTTGCACGAGGTCGTCGATGGGCACGAGTCCGCGAGTGAGCGCTTGCTGCCGCTCGTCTATGACGAGATGCGGGCGATCGCGGTACGGGCGATGCGTCAGGAGCGGGCGGATCACACGCTGCAGCCGACCGCGCTCGTGCACGAGGCGTACATGCGGCTGGTCGGTTCGGACATTGAGTGGCAGGGGCGGCAGCACTTCTTGGCGACCGGGGCGCGGGCCATGCGGCGGCTGTTGATCAATCACGCGCGTGATCGGCGGGCGCAGAAGCGCGGGCTCGGCGATTGGGCGCGCGTGACGCTCGACGAGGCCGTGGCCGATGTCGAAGATCGGTCGATCGACGTGCTGGCGCTCGACGAGGCGATGGAGCGATTGGCTGCGCTCGAAGCACGGCAGGCGTCGCTCGTCGAGTTGCGGTTCTTCGGCGGCTTGACGATGAACGAAGCGGCCGAGATGCTCGGCATCACGATCGACAAGGCGCGCGGTGATTGGGCGATCGCGAAGGCGTGGCTCACGCGCGAACTGCGCAAGGGAATCGTGTGAGCGCGGGCTCCCGGCACGAGCGCGTCGGCGCGCTGTTTCTCGCGGCGAAGGAGATGCCCGCCGAGGATCGCGGCGCGTATCTCGATCGCGAATGCGCCGCCGACGCGGAGCTTCGCGCCGAGGTCGAGTCGCTGCTCGAGTGCATCGACGACGCGATCGACTTGGAGCGTCCCGCGGGCTTCGGCGCGATGCGTCCCGGTTGCCGCGGAGACGTCGAGACGATCATCGGTCGCGCGCTCGAGAAGGAGCCGTCAAAGCGCGACACGAATGTCCGCGATCTCGCGGAGGACATCCGCTGCTACTCGAGCGATCGGCTCGTCCTCGCGCGTCGGTCATCGCTGCGGTATCGCGCGATCAGCTTCGCACGCCGCAACCGCGCATGGGTCGGCGGTGCGGCCGTGACGCTACTCGTGCTGGTGCTCGGTTTCGTCGCGATCCCGAAGTACGCGTTCGATACGAACGAGCCGTCGCGCATCGCGCGTTGGTCGAGCTACCGCACCGCGATCAATGCGGCTGCCGCGGCGATCCACAGCGGCGACGTCGCGAGGGCGCGCGTGCTCCTCGGCGAAGCACCGGCCGAGCACCGTGGGTGGGAGTGGCATTACCTGGTCCGCAATCTCGAGGCCTGGAGTTTGCGCGCGCCGCTCGCGGCGCGGCCGGTCGGCGACATCGGCGTGCGCAACGCGAACACGATCGTGTTCGCGCTCGCGGACGGACGTCTCGAATCGTGGAGCACCGAGACGGGTAGCCTCGTCGACGAGGTCGATCTCGGCGAGCCGCTATCGGCATTCGCGGCCGAGACGACTGCGGGGATCGGCGTCGTGGGATCCGCCAACGGAACCGTGTCGGTCGTCGACTTGTTCACGTTCGAGGTGTTGGCATCACGAGCGCTCGTCGAGCTTCTCGACGACGAGACCGCGGAGGAAGCAGGTCCCGACGCGACGGCGGTCACGGCCGTCGCGATCGATCCTCGACGCGACGCGATCTGGATCGCTCGCGCGAGTGACCTCGCGAGTGTCGATCGATCCCTGGAGCGAGTCTCTTGGCGAGTCGCGACTCCCGCGAGCGACAAAGCGAATGTCCCGGTTCT
>JAUIME010000134.1 GCA_030433195.1 bacterium | reverse complement strand
GCAGCTTGTCTCGCTTCCTCTTCCTGGCCAGTTTGCCTCTCATCCTCATGCTCCGGCGACGACCGTGTGCTCTCGTTGGCTCGCGACCGGCAGGTACTGCCGGAAGTTCGCCTTGTTGATCGCGTGAGCGTACGCCTCTTCGGGCTCGACCTTCTGACTCTTCAGGAGGTCGAGCAACGCGGCATCGAGACTCTGCATCCCGTCCTTGCGTCCCGTCTGGATCACCGACGGGATCTGGTAGGTCTTCTGTTCGCGAATGAGGTTACCGACCGCGCCCGTGACCGAAAGGATCTCGATCGCCGGTACGCGGCCCGCTCCATCGCGCCGCCGCAGCAGTCGCTGCGAGATGACGCCCTTGAGACTCTCGGCGAGCATGACGCGGATCTGGTTCTGCTGTTCGGGCGGGAACACGTCGATGATTCGGTCGATCGTCTGCGACGCGGTCGAGGTGTGGAGCGTCCCGAGCACGAGCTGCCCGGTTTCGGCCGCGGTGATCGCGAGTTGGATCGTTTCCAGGTCGCGCATTTCGCCGACGAGGATGATGTCCGGGTCTTCACGAAGCGACGCGCGCAGCGCACGCTCGAACGATCGCGTGTGACTCGCGACTTCGCGCTGGTTCACGAGCGACTTCTTGTTCTTGTGGATGAACTCGATCGGATCCTCGACCGTGACGACGTGCTTGCGCATCGTGTTGTTGATGTGGTCGATGAGCGCCGCGAGCGTCGTCGACTTGCCGCAACCCGTGGCGCCCGTGACGAGCAGCATGCCCTGCGAGTTGTGACAGAAGTCGAGCACCGACTGCGGCAGCCCGAGCTGCTCGACGCCGAGGATCGTCGTCGGGATCATTCGGAACACGCCGGCGATCCCCTTGCGCTGATAGAAAATGTTGCAGCGCAGTCGCGTCACCCCCGGGATCTCGTACGAGAAGTCGATGTCCTTCTCCTTCTCGAATTTCAGGATCTGCTCTTCGGTCATCATCTCGAAGAGTAGACGCTTCGTGAGCTCGGGAGTGAGCTCGTCGTAGTCGAGAGGTCGCATCTCGCCGTGCAGACGAAGGAACGGGGGCGCACCCGTCGAGAGGTGCAAGTCCGACGCGCCTTGTTCCTTGATCAGGGAGAACAGTTCGTCAATCGCGGCCATGAATCATCGCCCTTCGAAATCTTCGAGTTCGATCAGAGTTCGCAGACAGCCAACACGTCTTCGAGCACGGCTTCGCCTCTTCGGTATCGATCGAGGCACGAGTCCTCGAGCGGCGCGCCGCCGTGGTCGTCGAGACGCGCGATGGGATCCGGTCCGTGCAGGATCCGCTTGAGATCCGAGTCCATCGCCCAGAAATCGAGCAGCGTGTCGCGCGACGCGAATCCGGACTTGTGGCACACGTCGCAACCGACGGCGCGATAGGCCACGGGAGGAAGCTCTTCGCGCAGCCGCGACGGTACGGGTGCGTTGTTGCCGATCTGCACCCGTTCCTTGCAGTGCGGGCACAGCACGCGGATCTCCTTTTGCGCGAGAATCCCCGCGACGCTGCTCGTGACGAGCGCGGCGTTGAGCTCTTGGCAAAGCAGGAACCGCACCGCCGAGCGCGGATCGGGGAAGTCCATCGAGGCGAGCACGACGCGACCGGTAAGCGCGTAACGCAGCGCCCGCTCGATCTCCGCCTTCTCGAACAGCGACGGCAACACGATCCCGTCCCATTCCGATTCGCTCGGAATCGTGACGCGGCCGCGACCGGGAACGAAGTCGAGCACCTGCAGCGAGCGGAAGCTGTCGAGCTTCTCGTAGCCGCGCGAGTCCTCGCGCAGCGAGAGGATGCGTCGACCGGGTCCGCTCATGGTCTGCAGCAGCGCGTGCAGGATCCGACTCGTCGCGGCCGGCGTGTTGCCCGTCACGATCCACAACCCCTGGCGGCGCGCGAGGAGATTCGCGATCTTTTCCGTCGCACCGTCGGGAAGTTTGAGGTCCTTGAGATCCGGCAGGCGCGGCGCACCGACGGGTAGCTTGATCACCATCGAGGCCCCTTCGGGCTTCGTGATCCTCGTGACGGTGAACGAGACCTCGCCGCCGTCGAACTCGACGCGACCGACGCCTTCGCGCCACTCGGTCGTCGAATCCTCAGGTGCCGCGCCGGTCGTCGCCCACGCAGAGCTGATCAGCGTTCGATACCAGTCCGGCCGCACGCTGAAGGTCTCGTGCGTCGTGTTCGCGCCGCGAATCTTGACCTCCGCCCACGATCCACCCGGATCGAGAACGATCGAGCTCGCGTGATACGCCGTCGCGCGACGCAGCAAGTATCCGAAGAACGATCGCGCCGTGTAGTCGCGAAGGTACGGAGCGAGATCGAGCGATGACGATCGCGACGATTCGATCGGCGCGCGCGACGCCTCGATCACATCCGTTCCGAGCGTACCGTAGAGATCGTTGATCAGTTCCGAAACGTCGCTCGCCGAGGCGAGCGCGATGTTGAGCTCGAGGTTCGAGAACTCGTCGAGCAGAGCGAGTTCCTCGAGCTTCAGCGGGTCGTCGATGACGACGGAAAGTTCGTTGCCCGTGCGGAACAGCGGCGCGACGTTGAAGGCTCGCGCCAGCGGCTCCGGAATGCGATCGCGACACGCACGATCGACCGAGATGTCCGCGGGACGGATGAACGGGAGCTGGTATTGGCTCGACAGCGCCCACTCGATGTCTTCTTGACTCACGAGACCCAACGACACGAGCGCTTCGCCGAGAAGCTGCTGCGTCTCCTTCTGCATCTCGAGTCCACGCTCGAGGCCCGTCTCGTCCAAAAGACCCGCATGGATGAGGATCTCGCCGAGGAAGGTATCTCGTTTCTTGGGGATCATGGCCCACCTGATGCGTTCGAAGTTCGGTGCCCGGTGTCCGGAGAATCCGACAGACTCCCGGTATTTCGGAATTTGCGATCGTCGAGTTGATGAAAATCGAATCGGGGTCGAATTCCGCCGATCCGAGGGGCTCGCGGGCCCTAGACCTCGGGCCGCCAACGGTCTGGCGCGTCGAGGCGTCGTCGGCTCGGTGCGCTCCGACAGCTTCGCTCGCGGGAGGACATCGCGGGAACGATCGGATAGAATCCGCCCTCTCGGTCACGGCGTCGGCGCGGCACACGCAGCCCGCTCCGGCACGACGCAGATCCACCGCCCCCGTCTCGAAAGGAACTCTCGAATGACGACGAGAATCGGCATCGTTGTTTTGATCACGATCGCCCTCGCGAGCTGTCGGCAGGCCCCCGTCGGACGTCCCGAAGCCACGCTCCTGCTCACCGGCGGCACGATCTACACGTTGGACGACTCGCGACCTCGCGCGGACGCCGTCGCGCTCGCGGGGAATCGCATCCTGTTCGTCGGCGACCTCGACGATGCGGAGCGCCACGCCGGCCCGGCTACCGAACGCATCGATCTGCGGGGCGGCGCGGCGTTTCCGGGGTTCACGGACGCGCACGCTCACCTCGTCAACCTCGGTCGCTCCCTGTCGCAGGTCGACCTGGTCGAGACCGAGAGCTACGAGGCCGTGTGCATCGCGGTCGAAGAGGCCGTCCGCAACCTGCCAATCGGCTCGTGGATCCTCGGGCGCGGTTGGGACCAGAACGACTGGCCCGTCGCTCGGTTTCCCTCACACGAGGCGCTGTCGGCGATCTCTCCCGACCACCCCGTACTGCTGACGCGCATCGACGGACATGCCGTGCTCGCGAATCAAAAGGCGATGGAGATCGCGGGAATCACGTCCGTGCACGCCGATCCCGAAGGCGGCAAGATCCTGCGCGACGCGAACGGCAACGCGACGGGGGTCTTCGTCGATACCGCGTCCTGGCTGCTGGAGCGCCACGTGCCCGAGCCCGGGCGTGACGAGCTGCGGCGCGCCGCACGCCTCGCGATCGACGAATGCCACCGGCTCGGCCTCGTCGGCATCCACGACGCGGGAGTCGACACACCGACGCTCGAGGTCTACGAATCGATGATCCGCGAAGGCTCGTTCGATTTCCGGCTCTACGCGATGCTCGCGGCGACGATGCCCGATCTCACCGAGGCGCTCGGACGCGGCCCACGCGTGGGCCTCGGAGATCACCGCCTGACCGTACGATGCGTGAAGGTCTACGCGGACGGCGCGCTCGGATCGCGGGGCGCTGCGCTCCTGGCCGGATACTCCGACGAGCCCGACCACCGCGGCCTCGTCATCACGTCGCGCGAAGCGATCGCGCGGCGCACGCGCCAATGCCTCGCGTCGGGGTTTCAGGTCGCGACTCACGCGATCGGCGACCGCGGCAATCGGATCGTGCTCGACGCCTACGAGGATGCGCTCGAAACGACGCCGCACCGGGATCCTCGGCTACGCATCGAGCACGCCCAGGTCTTGCACCTCGACGACATCCCGCGATTCGCCGAGCTCGGCGTGCTGCCCTCGATGCAGCCGACGCACTGCACGTCGGACATGGACTGGGCCCCGGACCGTCTCGGGGCCGAGCGCGTCCGCGGCGCGTATGCGTGGCGACGTCTCCTCGACGACGGAAACCGCATTCCATGCGGGTCCGACTTCCCCGTCGAACGGGTCGATCCGCTACTCGGCGTCTTCGCGGCGGTCACGCGGCAACATCCCGACGGGACTCCGCCAAACGGTTGGCAGCCCGACCAACGCATGACGCGCGAAGAGGTCGTCCGCGGCTTCACGATCGATGCCGCCTACGCCGCCTTCGAGGAAGGTCTTCGCGGTACTCTGACGCCCGGCAAACTCGCCGACGTGACCGTGTTCGATCGCGACATCCTCACCTGCCCCCCCGAACAGATCCTCGAGTCGCGCGCGTTGATGACGATCGTCGACGGCCGTATCGTATACGACGCGCGACCGCCGGCTCCGGAAACGCCGGGCGGCACGCGATCGCAACGCTGACGAGGATCTCGCCATGACGCTGTCCCGACACCCCGCACGATCCGGTTCGGTACGGTCCGACCGAAAAGGTCGCTACCGATCGATCCTCACACTCGTGGTCGCGCTCTGCGCAGCCGCGGGATGCTCGAAGGAATCCGGATCCCTCGTCTTCCCCGATGCCAACCTGCTGCTCGTCTCGCTCGACACTCTCCGCGCCGACCATCTGAGTTGCTACGGCTATGACCGCCCGACGTCGCCCTTCCTCGACGCGATCGCCGACGAAGGAATCCTGTTCGAGACCGTGATCGTCCAGTCCACGTGGACGACCCCGTCGCACGCCGCGCTCTTCACGTCGCGCTACCCGACCGAGCTCGGCCTGCGCACGTGGCCCGATCCCGGGCGCATTCCCGACGAGTTCCCGACGATGGCCGAGATCCTCGCGGACGCGGGCTTCGCGAATCACGCATTCACGGAGTCGGGCTGGATCGCCGGCAGCCTCGGGTTCTCGCGCGGCTTCCTGCGGTACGACGATCGCGGCGGCCGCTTCCGCTCGATCCTGCCGCGCGCGCGTACCGCCATGTCGCTTTTCGGGGACGAGCGATTCTTCGTGTTCCTGCACACCTACGACGTCCACGAGTACGATCCCGTCTTCGGCGCTCTCGAGCCGTTTCTGCGCCCGTACGACGGGCGTCTCAGCCAAGGCGGCACCCTGGCTCACGACGTCCAGACTTGGAAGAACGACGAGTGGCGCGAGGCGCTCCGACCGGCCGACCTCGACTACCTCGTCGACCTCTACGACGGCGCCATCCGCGAAGTCGACGACGCGCTGCGCGACTTCGTCGGCCGACTCGATGCGGATGGCCGCCTCGACGAAACGATCCTGGTCGTCACCGCGGACCACGGCGAAGAATTCATGGAGCACGGTCGAACGGGCCACGGCTACTCCGCCTACGACGAGCAGATTCTCGTGCCGTTGATCGTGCGGCTCCCGGGCGGACGTCTGGGCGGGACCCGCATCCGCGAGCCCGTGCGCAGCATCGACATCCTCCCCACGCTGCTCGAACTTCTCGACGTCGAATCCGACGCCGAAATGCGGGGCCGATCGCTCGTACCGCGACTCGCCGGCGGCGAAGCCCCCCAACGCGCGTTCGTGGACCGCGGACACGTCCCCAAGGTCGCGATCCGAACCGACCGCTACAAGGTCATCCTCGACACGAAGCGCGATCGCTTCGAAGCGTACGACCTCGAGCGGGACCCCGGCGAGTCGATCGATCTCTTGCGCGTGAGCCCGGCCGCGGTCCCCGAGGATCTGCGTGCCGCGCTGATCGAATGGCTCGACGGGCTCGAGTCTCCCGAAGGCCGCACCGAAACCGCGCCCCTCACCGAGGAGCAGCGAGAGCGCATCCGGCAGCTCGGCTACTCGGCTCCCGATCCCGAAGGCGGGAACCCGGGAGGCGAAGACGAGGACGACGGCGAGCGGCGTTGAGCCCGTAGTGGGGGTGCCGGAAGCAGAGCTACCGGCACCAACCCGGGCTACAGAATCTATGAATATCGCCCGGAGCCTTTCGACTCCGAACTACGGGAATCCTTCACGCTGGAAACGACATCGCGCCCAGATCCATTACAAAGCGCGTACCATCCGCGATGCAGTTTCCGAGCCGGCTCTCGACCGCTCCTGGGCCGTGCTCGCCGCGATCGAACACGCGCCGGCCCCCGATCTGGCCGCTTCCACGTTCATTCTGTTGAACACGTGTCGAAGCCGTTCATCATCGACTCGGCGCGTTCCGCAACACGCGAGCCGGCGCGCTCACGACCTCCGACGCCATCGACGACTGGAGCCCGACGCGGGCAACGGATATAGTGCTGCCCCATGAGACCTCTCGGACGCGAGCTCATCCGGATCTTGTCGGGCACCCTTCCCTTCCGGGACCCCGTCGTCGAGCTCGGCAGCTACCTCGTCGACGGTCAGCAGGAGCTTGCCGATCTGCGCCCGTTCTTCGCGGACCACGAATACGTGGGCTGCGACCTACGCCCCGGGCCCGGCGTCGATCGCATCGAAGACGTCGAGGCACTCGGGTTCGCCGACGGGAGCGTCGGCTCGATCGTCTCCGTGGATGCACTCGAGCACGTACGTCGGCCCTGGCTGGCCGCTGCCGAAGCGCATCGAGTGCTCGCCCCGGGCGGCGTCGGGGTGTTCGTCACGTGCCTCGACTTCAAGATCCACAACCACCCGGACGACTACTGGCGCTTCACGCCGTCCGTGCTCGACGATCTCTTCGGTGACTTCCCCACGCGCATGATCGGCTCGCAGGGCGCTCCCGAGTTCCCCCACACGGTCTTCGCGATCGTCTTCCAAGAGCCCACGCGCGACGAACACCGGCAACTCTTCGACCGACTGACCATCGAGCTCCGCGAATGCCGCCTCCCGGTGCCGCTCGCGAAGCGGGTCAAGTGGCGACTCGGCGAGTGGCTGATCGCGAAGCGATGGTTCGGACGCCTCCGCCGGCACCAGGAAATCCACCTCGAGCTACGCGACTCGTCGCTTCGAGCTCGATCCGATCGCGACTCTCCCTCGCCCCACACGAGAGCCTGAAGACGAAAAAACGCCGCCCGATGAAGATCATCGGACGGCGTTCGTGTTACCGATGTCGAGCCCGCATCAGCGAGCCCGGCGTGTCACGACATTACTGGACGCGGAGAAGGATACCGTTCGTGACGCTGTACGGCACCGTACCCTGCGAGCAGTCGTCGTCGATCACACCCTGGAGCGTAGCCGTGAGGGCCTGACCGGTACCGTTCGGGCGCTTGCCGACTTCGAAGTCGCCACCCTCAGAGATACCCGGCGAGGTGCACTGACCACAACTCGTGCCGAGCTTGCCCGGGAAGCCGAGACCGTTGAAGATCTTCTTCGGGGCTTGCGTGGCGATCGAGAACGTACCGAAGCACATGTTCCCGAGGCCCTTCGGCATGTTGACGATGTCGCCGGCATCCGGCTCACCGACCCAAGCGTAAACGACCGCGTTCGAGCCGGCGGCATCACCCACGCGGCTCGGAGCTTCGTCGAGACGGATGCTGATCGCATCGGCGGTGCCGAGCTCGATCGTGAAGTCCTCGTCACCCGTACCGCTCGAAGAACCCGCCGAAAGCGTCGAGACCGAGTCGACTTCCCAGCCGACGTCGGAGACCGACGAGTCACTACCGTGGAACCAGCGGACGATCGCACCGTTCGTGTTCGCGAACGACGAGAGGTCGACTTCGACGCGCGTCATGGCGCCGAGCGTACCGCCCGTCCACGCCGAGCGACCCGAGAGCGGGTTGCCGAAGCGCGTGTCGATCGTGCCCGTGTAGCCACCTTCGACGATGTTCGCGCCGAGATCGGCGAACGACGTGCCGCCGTCCGTCGAGATCTCGAGGACGCCGCCGTCGAAGCCGCTTTCGAGGTCGAACGTGTGGAAGAACTCGAGCGTCGTCTCGACCGCACCGATGTCGATCGTCAGATCGAGGAACTCACTCGAGATGGTCGCTTCATCGTCGCATCGCCACGCCATGGTGCCGCTCTCGGCGTTCGCGGTCGAGATGATCGCCCAGTCGTTGAGACCGAAGCCCGTCGTGGAGACGGTCCACTGCGGCAGCTGGCCACTCTCCATGTCGTCGATCAGCGTCGAGCTCGGGATCACGCGGTTGACGAAGAGCACGTCCGCGCGCGGGCCGTTCGAGCAGCTGTCGTTCGGATCGGCAAGCGCGACGTCATCGACTTCCCAGCCGACGTCGGAAACCGACGAGTCACTACCGTGGAACCAGCGGATGATCGCGCCGTTCGTGTTGGCGAACGACGAGAGGTCGACGTTGACCGCCGACATCGCGCCGAGCGTACCACCCGTCCACGCTTCGCGGCCCGAGAGCGGGTTCGCGAAACGCGTGTCGATGACGCCCGTGTAGCCGGCACCACCGAGGACGTTCGCACCGAGATCCGAGAACGTCGCGCCACCGTCCGTCGAGATCTCGAGGACACCACCGTCGAACCCGTTTTCGAGGTCGAACGTGTGGAAGAACGAGAGCTGCGTGTTCGTGGCATCGATATCGACCGTGAGGTCGAGGAACTCGCTGGAGATCGTCGCTTCGTCGTCGCAGCGCCAAGCCATCGTGCCGCTCTGCGCGTTGGCGGTCGAGATGATCGCCCAGTCGTTGATGCCGAAGCCCGTCGTCGAGACGGCCCAGTGCGGCTGCTGACCACTTTCCATGTCATCGAGGAACGCCGCCTGCGGACCACCGAGGTTCACCGCACCCGGCGCGCACTGCAGGATGGCCGGCTCTTCGCCGATTTCGACGATGAAGCCGTTGGCGTTGTCGACCATGTAGACCACGTCCTTACCGGCATCGACCGAATCCTGGATACCGTTGATGAACGTGCTGATCGCCGTGACGTCCCAGAGCTCCGAGTAGTTGCGAGCGAACGGGGTCGCGCTCGGCTGACCACCCGAAATGCGGGTGACCTGAGCTTCCGTACCCGTACCCGACGAAATCAGCAGGTCGCCCGGGTTCGAGAAGGTGTCGTCGGCATCGTACGAGAGACCGTTACCGAAGGCACCGCCACCACCCGCGTTGTCCGGGTTGATGTGCGTGTTCTGGATCGTGGCCGTCGCGAAGTCCATCTCGACGACGAGGTCGGCCGCGATGTCCTGGAACCAGATGTTACCCGGCGTGTCGCCCGGATCGATCGTCGCAGGACCGACGACCGCGAAGCCCGGGACGAGCGTGTTACCCGTCGCGACACCCGTCTTGTCGATCTCGTTGATCACACCATTCGTCACGTCGACCCACCAGAACGTACCCGC
>JAUIME010000921.1 GCA_030433195.1 bacterium | reverse complement strand
CACAGGCCCGCCGCATCGCGCAGGCCCACGTCGATCGAACGCGTGATCGAGCCGTCGCCGAGAAGGCGCGTGACCACGAGCCGCACCCGTGCGACTCGTTCCGGCTCGCGTGTCACACGCGACCTCGCGTCGATTATCTCGATCTCGACCGATTCCACGGCGTCGAGCCAGACGACACCGTCTCGTTTCCACTCACCCGCGCCGAAGACGTGCTCGCCGCGCTCGTGCGCCGTCGTCATGCGGATTCGTTCGGCGCCTGCCGACGAGACCTGCGCGACAGCATGCGCGGCGCGAACGTCCCGCGAAAAGCGCTCGAACGCGATCCGAATCTCGCGCGTGAGACCCGCGCGCCGCTCGCTCCAGGCGACGTGCTCTCCGACCTGGCCGAGCATGGCCACGCCGAAGGACGTCCCCGCCCCGAGCAGAACGACCACCACCACGAGCTCGACGAGCGTGAAGCCCGCGCAACGGGTGTCGGAGGTCATGCGGCACCTCCGCGGAACGCTTGAATCATGTTCCAGTACGGCAGAAAGATCGCGAAAGCCAGAAACAGAACGACGATCCCCAAGACGAGCGTCAGAGCCGGCTCGATCCACTGCACGAGGTGTTTCGTTTGATAACGGGTCTCTTCGCGGTAGTGATCCGAGAGGAAGACGAGAAAGTCCTCGAGCCTTCCGGACGTCTCCCCCACACGCACGAGATGCACCATCATCTCGGGGAAAACCGTATGCATCGCCATCGCGTCCGAGATCGACGCGCCGCCGATGATCGAGTCGCGCATCTCGCGCGTCGCGCGCTCGACGCTCCGGTTGCCCATCGCTTCCGACGTGATCTCGAGACTCCGTACGAGCGCCCCGCCTCCCTGCGACAGCATGGCCAGAAGCCCTGCGAATCGCGCGACGCAGTGGTAGCGGACCATCGTGCCGACGATCGGCAGGCGCAGCTTCCACGCATCCACTCGGCTCTTGCCGCCCGGTGTACGTGCGTACATCACGAAGGCGGCCGATGCCGCCGCCGTCCCCGCGAGAAGCACGAGCGCGTGCGAGCTCACGAGCGTCTCGAGTCCGAGCAGGACCTTCGTCGGAAGCGGCAAGCGCCCATCGAAGCGCGCGAACATCGGCGCCAACTTCGGGATCACGAAGCCGAACGTCGCGACGATCGCGAGGACGATCGAGGCGACGACGATCGCGGGATATCGGAGCGCGTGCATGAGATCCTTGCGCAGCGCGATCTGTTCGCTCAGGAACTCCTCGAGGTCTTCGAGAATGCGCTGAAGGTTGCCCGCGGCTTGGCCCGCATGAACGGCATTCACGTAGAACGCCTTGAAGACCGTGGGATGCTGCGAGAACGCGTCGGCGAGACTCGCCCCGTCCTCGACGGCACGGGCGACCCGTTCGATGACACGCCGCAACTGCGGATCCTCGATGTTGCCCTCGACGAGCCGCAAGCCATCGACGAGCGGAATCCCCGCCCGATACACAGCGGCGAGCTGTCTCGTGAACAGCATGACCTGGCTCGTCGGGACGGACGCCGAGCGGCGTCGCTCGCGGCGCTCGCGGCGTGCTTCTCCATCGCGGGCTTCGATCCGGATCGGCGAAAGATCGCGGCTCGCGAGCTCGGCGATGCAGTCGAGCTCGGACGCGGCCTCGAGGACTCCGCGAACGGAGCTCCCGTGGTCATCTCGGGCGCAGTACGTGAATCGTGGCATGACGGAAGGCAGATGCAGGCGTGCGCACGGCCGGAACAGCACCGCGCGTTGTTTCAGAGGGCGCGCGTGACGCGGACGATCTCCTCGAACGAAGTGACTCCGCGCACGACTTTG
>JAUIME010000920.1 GCA_030433195.1 bacterium | reverse complement strand
AGGCCGAAACGGCCATCGCCCGAGCCGCGGTGAAGCCCGTGAACACCTCGAGCGACGATGCTGCGTCCCGTGATGAGGTCGGGCACTCCGTCGTCGTCCGCGTCGTCGATCAAACATTCGATCGCTCGCCCACCCGGAACGGCAAACCCGTCCGACTGCGAGAAGCTTCCTTGGCCATCTCCGAGAAATACCCGGCAGCCGAGATTGAAACCGCCGAGCGGATCATCCCTGTGCATGACGACGAAATCCAAGTGACCATCCAAGTCGAAGTCGCCGATCGCCACCGGCGCCCTGAGATACGGAATCGGTATCGGAGGCATCGGCGCGAACGCTCCCGATCCATCGCCGACCAGAATCCTCGCCCCAAGGATCACCTCGCCGTCGACCTGAACCTGCGAAAGCGCGAGCAAGTCCGGGATCCCATCCTCGACGAAGTCTCCGACCTTCACGTTCAACTCGGACATGACCCCGTCTTGCGGCAGCTCGAGAGGGATCCCGAATCCGCCCAGACCGTCCCCCAGAAGAACCGAGAGATCGCGATTGTTCCTCAGCACGAGGTCGAGGTTGCCGTCGAGATCGAAATCCCCCACGGTCATGAATCCGGGACGCTCGGACAGGGACGCTACGGTTTGCGCCACGCCCCCGGCACCATCGGACAGATAGACCGTGACTCTGGGTTCACCGTCCGAGCGCGACACCGCGATATCGTCGTTTCCATCGGCATCGAAATCGGCGGCAACCACATCGAGCGCCGAGAGATCGGCACTCGAATAGAGTTCGAACGTCCCGTTGCCGAGTCCGCGGAAGACCACGACCGCGCCTTCGAAGTCGACAAGGGCAACATCCACAGCGGCATCCGAGTCGACGTGAAACGGCACAATGGACTGGAACGCCGCGCCCGAGCCTAGATCGGTGCTCGCGAGCCACGTGTATCCGTCGCCCGACCCGAGATACACTTCGAGTGCGTCGCCTCGAATGGAGAGCAGATCGCGCCGCCCGTCGCCGTCCGCATCGGCGAGAACGCTACGCGTGAGTCCACCCGAACCCGGGGCCAGGATCGTATCCGGCTCCCACACCCCCGGGGCCATTGCGGCAAGCACTCCCAGAACCCCCGGGCTCCCTCCGACGAGGTAGCACAAGTCCGCGAGGCCATCTCCCGTAACGTCGGCGATCTCGATATCGAGCAGATATCCAACGGCTGGATCGATGCGAGTGATCGCAAACTGACGGGGCCCCGTCGCAAGGCCCACGACAATCTCGACACCACTCATGGCCCAGTCGAGCCAACCGTCTCCGTTGGCATCCGCGATCGCGAGAGCAGAAGGCAAACTCGCCGCTTCAAAGACGGAGGGAGCTTCAAAACCTCCCGCACCGTCCGCGTAGCGAATCTCGACGGATCCCGACTCCGTACATGCGATCAGATCGACCTGTCCATCGGCGTCGATGTCGATGACTTCGATGACCTCGACGTCATCTCCGAAGACCACCTCGATCGGCATCTCGAGATCGTCCGCGCCATCGTTGCGAAGAATCAGAACGCGGCCGCCCGGCGCCACGTACACGACATCTTCCCTACCGTCGGAATCGACGTCGGCTACGGCCCCGATCCGCGCGTCGACGCCAAGCGCCTCCCCGAACACGCGGTGCGCATCGAGGTCGACTTGCCCTCGAGCGACGCCAATACCTGCAAGTGGAAGTGCCAGACAAGCGACGAGCGGCGAACAGCGGCGGAACCACGTCCACACAGACATCAGACTCTCCCGTATTTCCAAGACCGTTCGCCCCCGCGAGATCGTCGAGTATAGCCCGACGGTCCGCGAAACA
>JAUIME010000919.1 GCA_030433195.1 bacterium | reverse complement strand
ACGCCCGCCGACGACGTGCCGCGTGGGACCCTGCGGCGCATTCCCGTGCCCGGCCCGCGCGGGACGATGCGCGACGCATGGGTGTGGCGCGCGGCGGGGCACCGCCTCGAGGACCGGCTCCCGCTCTTGATCTTCCTCGACGGCGGCGACTACCTGCAGTACGCGGGAATGCGACGCGCGCTCGACGCGCTCGTCGCCGAAAAGCGCATCGCCCCGTGTCGCGCATTGTTCTTGCCGCCCAACGATCGCTTCGACGAGTACTCGGCGAACAACCGTACGGGGAGCTGGCTCACGGCGGTGTTGCCGCGAGTGCTCGCGCGCTACATGCCGATGCCCACGGCGGCCGCGGATCGCATCGGGATCGGGGCGAGCCTCGGCGGACTCGCGCTGCTTCACGCCCATTGGACGCACCCGGGCTTCTTCGGGCGACTCGTGTTGCAGTCGGGGAGCTTCTTCCACCGCGATTCGGACGCGATGGAAGCCGCGTTCAGCCACTTCGGGCGCATCTGCCGTTTCGTACGCGGACTGTCGACGCAACGGCGCGTCCCGCCCGTGATCGACATCCGCATGACGTGCGGCCTCGCCGAAGAGAACCTCGTGAACAACCGACGTCTGCGCGATCGGCTCGCCGAACGAGGTCAGCCCGTGACGCTGCTCGAGAACCGCGACGCCCACAACTGGGTCGGCTGGCGCGACTCGATCGGTACCGAGCTCGAGGCGCTGCTTCCGGTGTGAAGCGATCGCGCGCGAACCGGGTCCCGCGCACGGGAAACGAACGCGTACGAGTCGGGAGCGGCACGGCCTCACGCCCCTCTGGAATCGCGTGGGGCGTTGTGCTACAAACCGGCGAGGCGACGGAGACAGGAGGTACGACGTGGCGAAGCGAACCATCGGGCTGATGCTCGGAACCGAAACGGACTGGCCGGAGGCGTTCGAGTCTCTCGTGCGTGACGCGCTGCCCGAGTTTCGGGTGCGCGGCGAGTCGGTACGTCTCGAGACGGAGCGCATGACGTTCGAGCCGTTCGATCTGCGCGCGAAGCCGCACTACGCCGCGGTCATCGATCGCGTGTCGTACTGGTATCCGCACCCGCGCGAGTGGTTGAAGAAGGTCGCGATGATGGACGAGATCTACCTTCTCAACAACCCGTTCACGTTCCAGTCGATGGAAAAGCACACCGCTTTCTGCGGGATGATCCGGCTCGGCCTCCACATTCCCGAAACGTGGCTGCTGCCGTCCAAGAGCGGCCCCGATCACGTCAAGTACGAGCCGACCGCTTCGCGCTACAACCGGCTGTTCGATCTCCACGACATCGCCGAGCGCATGGAGTATCCGCACTTCATCAAGCCGTACGACGGGGGCGCTTGGGTCGGCGTCACGCGGGTCACGAACGACGGAGAGCTCGACAAGGCGTACGACGAATCGGATCGCCGTCTCATGCACCTGCAGAAGTCGGTCGAGAACTTCGACGTCTTCGTGCGCAGCCTGTCGATCGGGCCCCAGACGATGGTCATGCACTATCAGCCCGACAAGCCGCTGCACGAGCGCTACGCCGTGCATCACGAGTTCCTCGACGAATCGCTCGGCAACGAAGTCGTCTCGATCGCACGACTCATCAACAGCTTCTTCCGGTGGGAGTTCAACTCCTGCGAGACGCTCGTGAAGGACGGCGTCGTCTATCCGATCGATTTTGCGAACGCGGTTCCCGACGTCTCGATCATCAGCCTGCACTACTACTTCCCATGGGCCATGATGGCCCTCGTGCGCTGGACCGCGTTCTGCGTCGTGACCGAACGGCTCATGTCCATCGACATGAACAAGCGCAAGTTC
>JAUIME010000133.1 GCA_030433195.1 bacterium | reverse complement strand
CGTCGAGGGTCGCGACGGCTTCGAACGATGCTTGCCACGTGGCCTTCGAGAGGTCGGGCGCGACGTTCTGGTTCGGTTCGAAGTCGGGGAGGATGTCGTAGAGAACGGCGACGCCGAAGTCGGCGATGCGTGTGAGGCGCAGCGGCGGTTCGAGCGTGAACGTCGTCGTGTGGGTATCGCCCGGAAGCCAGTCGGCACGCGGGAGGACGCGATTCTCGACCACGGCGCCGCGATCGAGCAGCGCGAGCTCGACGCCGTTGGCATCGTCGCGATCGTCGAGCGTCGTATGGATCGTGACCGTGATCTCGCGGCACAGCGGCCAGCGGTCGACGTCGATCCACGTGACGTCGTCGGCGGCGCGCAGCCGCACTTGATCGTCGTCGAACACGATGCGCTCGGCGCGGAAGAGCACGTTGCGCGGCCGGTCGTAGCGCAGGTCGACGTGCAGGCTGCTGTCTTCGGTGCGCTCGAAGATCGCGGCGTCGGAGATGCCCGTCTCGCGAACGAGCGCGGCGCGACCCCCGCTCTCGCGCACGGATTCTTGCGGCATCGAAACGCGTACCGCGCGGGTCGCTCGGGTCTCGCGCACGATGTAGTAGGCGTCGCCGTCGTAGGGCGAGAACTCCCGGCTGTTGAAGAGCGAGGCGAGCTGCGATTCGAGCGTCTCTCCCTTGGCGGCTTCGAGGCGCTCGTGCCGGATGGCGGGCTCGAGCTCGACGTCGAACGTGATCCGTGCCGCGTCTTCTCGTTCGCGCGTCGCGAGCTCGCGGCGTGATGGATCGTCACCGACGAGGAGCCGCGCAAGGCGGTCGAACGAAGCCGAACGGGTCATCGGCGTGCTCGTCGACTCGTCTTCGTCGTCGACGCGCGTGCGCGGCAGCGACGTCACTCGGTGACCGACGCCGGCCGCGTCGACGCGCACGATCGTGCCGGCCCCGAAGTTCTCGCGCGGATACGGAAAGAGCGACCACCCCGCGAGCGGATCCACGGGCTCGGCGACTCGTGTCCGGCTCCGGCACCCGGTGGGAATCGCGCACGTCGCAATGAGGAGGATCGCGAGGAGGCAGCGGGCGGGAGCCCCGGGCTTGAGCTCGGCTTGGCGAGCGGGGGCTAGTCGGTTCATGCGCGGAGGATACCCCACGACCCCGGTGGATGCAACGCCTGACGCTTGCCAGCGTTGCCGGGGCCGGATACCCTTTGAACACCGCGCGGGAAAAGGGTTTCGGCGCGGCGGACCCCTGCGGACGAACCCCTTTCAGGACGGGCGAGAGCAGCATGAGCGACGCAAGCGGCACGCGGATCCGGCCGCTCCTCTACACGGGGCTCGCGTTCTACGGCGGGTTCTGTTCGATGGGCCTCGAGATGACGGCCGCGCGCCTGCTCGCGCCGTACTTCGGCACGTCGAACTACATCTGGACGAACGTCATCGGGATCATCCTGTTGGCGCTCTCGCTCGGATACTGGCTCGGCGGGATCCTCGCCGATCGACGCCCGAACCCGAAGACGCTCGCGGCATGCCTGCTCGCGGGCGGGCTCGCGGGGCTGCCGATCCCGTTCGTGATCCGGCCGCTCGCCGAAGCGCTGCTGCCCGCCGGCATGACGCTCGACAACGCGTTCCTCGTGATCTTCAAGGGTTCGTTCCTCGGTGCGCTGCTGTTCGCACCCGCGGTGACGATCCTCGGCATGGTGTCGCCGTTCGTGATTCGCATACTCGCCGACGAGACGGGCAACATCGGTCGCTCGACGGGGCGCGTGTTCGCGGTGTCGACGATCGGCAGCATCCTCGGCATCTTCTCGTCGACGCTGTTCCTCGTGCCGTGGCTCGGCTCGCGGACCACGGTGCTCGTGTTCTCGACGATGCTCGTCGCGATCGCGCTCGTGATGCTGCTGTCGCCTTCGCGCGCGGCCGCCGCCGCGTTGCTGCTCGTCGTGCCGTTCGTCGCGATGCGCGGCGCGACGTTCAAGGACGTGCGCTGGGAAGCGAGCGCAGCGGGCGTTTCGTCCGCGGATGCCAGTGCCGATACGCTCGATCCGAACGCGCCCGCTCCGAAGCGCACCGAGTGGGAGTCGGGCTACCAGTACGTGCGCGTCGTGCGCGAGAACGGAACGCGGTACCTCAAGCTCAACGAAGGTCTCGACAGCTTCCACTCGCTGACCGTCGAAGGCGACGTCCTCACGAACGCCTACTACGACTACTACAACGCGTTTCCGCTGCTGTTTCTCGATCGCGACCGACTCGACGTCGCGATCCTCGGTGGCGGCGGCGGCACGAGCGTGCGCCAGTACGATCACTTCTTCGGCGACCGTTTCGACCTGCACATCGACTCGGTCGAGATCGATCCGCTCGTTACCGAAATCGGGCGGCGCTACTTCGGGTATCCCGAGAAGGGCGTCACCGTCCACGATCTCGACGCGCGCGTGTTCGTGAACCTCGCTTCGGGCGATTACGACATCATCATCGTCGATGCCTACGCGAATCAGGTGTACATCCCGTTCCACGTGGCGACGCGTGAGTTCTTCGAGCACGTGCGGCGACTGCTCGGCGACGAAGGCATCGTGGCGATGAACGTCGGCGCTTTCGAGCCGGATGCACCGCTCGTCGCCGCCCTCGTCGCGACGCTGCGGTCGGTGTTCCCCGACACGTACGCGATGACGCTGCCGCGGAGCCGCAACCTGATCGTCTATGCGAGCGTCGGGATCGACTCGTTCGAGCCGATGCTCGACGCGGCGTCGGGGACGGGGCTCGAATCGATCGCCGCGAGCGTGGTGTACGCGAGCCGCCCCGCGAGCGAGTGGTTCGCGGACGACAGCGCGCGCGTCCTCACCGACACGCACGCGCCCGTCGAATGGCTCACCGATCAGATGGTGTGGCGCCGCGCGCGCGAGGTGACGCGATGATGCGCGCGATCGCGATCCTCGTCGCGGGACTGGGGCTGTTGGCTCTCGCAGCGCCGTGCATCGCGCAGGACGAAGCGCTCGTCGAAGCGCAGCGGCTGTGGTCCGAGGGCAAACCCGGCGATGCGGTCCGTAGGCTCGAAGCGGAGCACGAACGACGACCGGACGACCCGTACGTCGCGTATTCGCTCGGTATCTGGCTGCAGTGGCTGGGAGCGTCGCACGAGGCGGCGCCGTTGCTGCGCAGCGTGCTCGCGGCCGACGAAGCCGACGTGACGCTCGTGCGCGAGGCGCGGTACTGGCTCGCGCTCGCCGAGCTCGCGATGCATCGCGGCGATACGGCGGCGGCGGTGCTCGAAGGGCCCGCACGTGACGACACCGAAGACTCGCTCGCGCCGTATGGTCTTGCGTGGGTGCGACTCGAGGAACAACGCTACGACGACGCGATCGACAGCTTCGAGACGGCGGCCGAGCGCGGGCACCCCGCGGCGTCGGACGATCTCGCGTATGCGCGCGAGCAACGCGACGTCGCGCGCGCCGTCGCGGCGGCGGATCGACGAGCGACGGTCGGATTGTGGATCGCGGTGGCGCTTCTGGCGGCGGCATACGTAGGGGCGTTGCGAAAGGCTCGTACGGCATGAAAGCGCACGCGACGACTCACCGGCGGCGCGGGCTCGCGATCCTGTTCGTGATCGCGATGGCCTGGTGCGCCGCACCGCCGGCGCAGGCGCAGGGCGACGCGGCCGAGTGGAAGGGCTTCGAAGCCGGCTACGACGTCGTCAACGAAGGGGCGCGCGCGCTGCGTCGCGGCGACGAGAAGAACGGACGCGCGTTGATCCGGCGCGGTCGCAAGATGCTGCGCGACAACGCGAAGACGTATCCGCAGTACGGCCCGAACTGGTACGGCCTGGCGCTCGCCGATTTCGCGGAGAATCGACCGAAGGACGCCGAGAAGAACCTGCGCGCGTGTCTCGATCGCACGCCGGCGTACGGCCCGGCCCGCGTGCGGCTCTTGCGGTATCTCTTGGGCGCGAAGCGCGACGACGATGCGCTCGAGATCCTCGGCTGGTTCGATCCGAAGCTCGATCCGTTCGACGAGCAGACCGAACACTTCATGGCCGCGGCGCTCATGTACGAGGATCTGGGGCGGCACGCCGACGCGTATGGCTGCGCGCGCGAGGCCTACGAGCGCGACATCACGAAGTGGGTCGCGCAGTCGCGACGCGACATCCGAAGCGGCGTGGAGCGCGTGCTGCGCTACGACGATGCGATCATCGCCAGTTACCTGCAGACCCTCGCGGTCAACGCGTGGATGTCGGGTCGTGACGACGCTGCCGAGTGGCTCGCCGAGCTCGCTCGCGTGCCGCGGTCGGTCTTGCCCGAGCTCCCGTTCGAGTTCACGTTCCTCGACGTGGCGCGGCGGTTCCGCGAAGGCGAGCGCGACGAGATCGCGAACGAGTTCGCCGAACGTCTCGCTGTCGATGGCGAAGACGCCGAACGTGTGTTCGCGTTTCTAGACGCCTACGCGACGTTCGCCTCGCGTAAGAAACCGCTACCGCGACGCGCGCTTTACAACGGCGGCGAACGCGTCTGGACGGAGTACTTCGCGCGCACGCTCGGCGACGCGAAGCGGGAGTGGCCGAAGTTCCTTTCGGGCGCGTTCGCGGATCATTGCCGCGAGCGTTCGAGGGCCGTCCACGAAGACGAGCCGGGCACCGCGGCGAAGTTGTTCGAGCTCGCGATGCGCTTCGATCCCGAGAAGCGCATCGAGCCCGAGACGCTGCTGTATCTCGCCGAGTGCTATCATGCCGCGCAATCGTACGGGCGGGCGATCGAGGCGCTCGACCGCGCGATCGCGATGAAGCCCTCGTACGGGTATAAATACCGCAAGCTGCGCGAGCGCTGCGAGCGGGAGTCGGAGCGGTCGCGACCGCGCGACTGACCCGGACGTCCGGTCGCTCCGGAGCGAGGACTTCGCCGAAACGCCGTCCGTCTCTTCGTCTTCGATCGATCGAACGAATCCACGACCCGCGCGAGCCCGATGCCGACATGACCGATCCTCATTCTTCGAATGCCCCGCGAGCCGCGAAGATCCTCGCGACGCTCGGCCCCGCGAGCGGATCCCGCGAAACGATCGCGCGCATGGTCGCCGCGGGCGTCGACGCCTTCCGTCTGAACATGTCGCACGGAACGCACGACGAGCATCGACGGCTCGTCGACGCCGTCCGCGACGTCGAGCGCGAAGCCGGGCGTCCGATCGGCATCCTCATGGATCTGTGCGGGCCGAAGATCCGCGTCGGCGATCTCGAGGGCGGGGGTCCCGTGCATCTCGAGCGTGGGGCGAGCGTGCGGATCACCGACGACGCCGCGCCCGGCACCGCCGCGTCGTTCTCGAGCACGCACCCGGGCTGGATCGGCGACGTCGAGCCGGGTTGCCGTGTGCTCCTCGACGATGGCCGGCTCGAGCTGCGCGTCGAGAAGCACGAGTCGGGCTGCCTCGTGACGAGCGTGGTTCTCGGCGGAGAGCTCGGCGAGCGCAAGGGCATCAACCTCCCCGACGCGAAGCTCGGGATCCCGAGCGTGACCGAGCGCGACAAGGACGACATCGCGTTCGGCGTGGAGTGCGGCGTCGACGTGTTCGCGCTGTCTTTCGTGCGCCGGCCCGAAGACGTCGAGCTCGCGCGCGAGGCGATCCGCGCGGCCGGCGGCGATGCGCCGATCATCGCGAAGATCGAGAAGCGCGAGGCGATCGAAGCGCTCGACGGCATCCTCGACGCATCGGATGGGGTGCTCGTGGCGCGCGGCGATCTCGGTGTCGAAACGTCGGTCGAGAGCGTGCCGATCCTGCAGAAGCAGATCCTCGAGCGGGCGAGCGAGCGCGGCAAGGTGTCGATCACCGCCACGCAGATGCTGCAATCGATGATGACCGCGCCGAAGCCCACGCGCGCCGAGGCTTCCGACATCGCCAACGCGGTGTTCGACGGATCCGACGGTCTGCTGCTCACGGGCGAGACGGCCGTCGGCGAGTATCCCGTCGACGTCATCGAGACGATGGACCGGATCGTGCGCACCGCCGAGGATTCGCACCTTTCGCACTCGCGCGTCGGCACGTCGAGCGACTACACGGGCTCGTATCGCCGCGCCATCGCCGAAGCCGCGGCCTTCGCGGCGCGCGAGATGAAGCTCGAGTGCATCGTCGTCTTCACGCTGTCGGGCACGATGGCGCGCCACGTCGCCGCGCTGCGCCCCGAGCGTCGCATCGTCGCCCTCACGCCGCGCGAGTCGACGCGCCGCCGCCTCTCGATGGTCTGGGGCGTCGAGTCGTACACGCTCGACTTCCCCGAATCGGCGACCGAATGGACGCGCCGTTCCGACGCGATCCTGCTCGAGCGCGGCCTCGCCCAAGAAGGCGGCGACGTCATCATCATGGCCGGCCGCCTCGGCGACGCGGGCCTCTCGACGATGATGAAGATCCACCGCGTCGGCTCCGGGCGCTGAGGAAGTTCGTTTCATTTGTCCGGGGCGGGTCTCGCGGCCGCGCCGAACCGTGTTTCTGCTTCGCTTTCTCGTATCGAGAGACTAGACTCAGGTCTGGTGGAAGGACGCGGGCAGGGAAACGGGTGTCCTACGGGACGCGAAGAGGTTCATGGGCGGTTTTCAATCCATCGCGCGAGGGTTTCGGTTCTCGTTCGGGCGCATCGGTTTGGCGGCGTGCGTGTATCTCGCGAACTGCGTGTTCGCGGTGGTGCTGATCGCGCCGTGGGTGCACGGTGTCTCGACGAAGCTCGCTCACTCGACGTCCGCGTCGCGAGACGACGGCGGACTCGATGCGGCGACGCTGCTCGACGTGGCCGGACCGAACGGACTCGACTGGCTGTCGGGCGGCGCCGCGGCGTCGGGCGTGTCGGCCGTCGTGCTGCTCGTCGCGGTGTTCTTGTCGACGATCCTTTCGGGCGGCGTGCTCGCGTGTCTGCGCGATCGTGAGTCGCGCTTCTCGGTCGCCGCACTCGCGCTCGGGTGTGTGCGCTACGCGGGCCGGCTCTCGCGGCTCGCCGTCATCGCCTGCGTCGGATACGCGGCGCTGCAGTGGTGCAACGGATTCCTCGACGCTCGTCTCGACACGATCTTCGTGGATCGCGAAGCGACGCCGTCGGCCGAACTCGTCGCGTTCGGCAAGACCGGGGCGATGATCGCGCTCGTCTTCTTCTTCGCGATGACGCTCGATTACGCGCGCGTGCGGCTCGTTGTCGAAGATCGCAAGAGCGCGCTCGGCGCGTTCGCGACGGCGTTCGTGTTCTGGGCGCGCGCGCCGTTCTCGACGACGGCGATCCAACTCGCGGTGCGCGGCGCCGACGTCGTACTCCTCGTGCTCACCATCGGTCTCATGACGCGACTGCCCGCGGGTGCGTGGATCGGTATCGTCGCGGTGCAGCAGATCGGCATGGCGGCGCGCGCGTTCGTCACGGTGGGGGGGCATGCGGCGCGACTCGATTGGTTCGAACGGTGCCAGGCCGCTCGCCTCGGCTTGCCGGTCGAAGAGGTCGTGTACGGACCCCGCGATGCGTCGCAGACCGCGGCCGACGAGGTGGCGGAAGCCGAAGCCGCGCGCGCGGCGGCGGCGGCCGCGCACGGAATCCCGCTGTCGGCCGCGCCGACGTCGTCGATCTCGTCGTCGTCGGGGACGATGCCATCGGACAGGCAGCGCCCAGGCGGTGACGCTGCCTCCGGACGCGATGCGCTCGGCGGTCCGAGCGCGGCGGGCGCGACGCTGCTCGCGTGGATCGGCGCGGGCCTCGCGGCGGCGGCGTTGTCGGCGGCGGTCGGCATCACGGACCGCGCGCTCGAAGCTTCCGATCCGATGCGTCTCGGGGCGAACCTGCTCGAAGTCGAGCACGACGTCGACGCGTTCCTCGTCGTCCCCGAGCGCGACGTCGACGGCACGAGTGTCGTCACTCTGCGCAACGCGGGGAACGCACCCGTGCGCGAGCTCGTGTTTCGACTCGGCCCGGTCGCCGACGCGATCGCGATCCAGGCCGTGCGACACGAGTCGACGGGCGTCGATCTCGCGCGCCGGTCGACGATCGCGGACGGCGAGCTCACGGTGACCTTGCCCGAGCCACTCGCACCGAACACGAGCGAGCGGCTGCGGATCCACTTCCGGACGCATTTGCCGCGTCGCGCGGTCGCGGGTCCGCTCGAACGCTCGACGGCGATCGTGATCGCGGACTGGCTGCCGCGGCTCGACGGCGTCGCGACCTACCGCGTCGAGCTCGCGATCCCCGAAGGGTGGGACATCGTCTCGAGCGCGGAGGCCGTGCAAGCTCCCGTGGACTTGGGATCGGGAGGCCGCAAGGTGTTCTTGGCGGCGACCGACGCGATCGATCTCGCGCTCGTGGCCGCGCACACCGCGGCGGTCGACGGCGACGGGGGTTCGGCCGCGCACGAGACGGAGCTCGCGCTCGATCGCAAGCGGGTCCCCGTGCGGCTCGCGCGCGCATCGTTCGACGAGGCCGCCGCGACGCGTCTCACGGAGCTCGCGGAAGGATTCGCACGCTACGTCGAGCGCCGCGTCGCGCCGTATTCCGAGACGCCGATCGCGCTCGCGCGGTTCCCGCTGGCCGACCGCGACCGCGGCTCTTTCGATCGGACGGGGCTCGTCGTGCTGCCGTGGCGTTTCCTCTCGGTTCCGGGCGATGCGCGCACCGAGACCGAACTCGCCGAAGGGCTCGCGAACCAATGGCTCGTCCCGGGAGATATCGACGGCCCCGACGCGGTGCTGCTCGCGGGCGCGGCGCGGTGGCTCGTGACGCGGTACCTCGCCGAACGCATCGATGCACGCCCGAAGCCCGAAACCGAGTCGACGATCGCGTCGTGGATCGGCTTGCGGACCCTCGAACGAGGAATCGAGTTCGGCGTCGGACCGACCGACGATCGACTCGCGTTCCTCGGCGGATCGTTCGCGCCGTTCCGCTTCGACAGCGTGCGTCTGTTCGGGCGCCCGATCGCCGAGAGGCGGGGCGGTGGGACGATGTTCGGCGCGGCGCTGCCGCCCGAGGCGTTCGATTGGCCGGGACTGAGCGCGACCGCACCGCTTCGCGATCGCATGCGCTACCTCGCGGGCGACCGCGCGACGAACGGCGCCACGCGGCAAGCGCTCGTGCTCGAGACGATCGCCGCGCACGTGGGCTTCGACGTCGTCCGTGATGCGCTGCGCAAGCACCTCGCCGCACGCGCGCTCGGGGTCATGCCGGGCGACGTCATGACGCGCGCCCTTCGCGAGCACGGCGCGACCGTGTCGGCGATCCTCGACGAGCTGGCGTTCGAAGACGGCGAAGTCGACTTCGCGATCACCGACATCGCGATCGAGCCGGTCCCCGAGCGGCGGATCGAGCAGGAGCGCCCGGGCGATCACCGCGCGCGCGACGACGAGGCCGCGAACCTCGTGCGGAGCCGTGTCTTCGTCGAACAGCGCGGATGGGCGCGTCTACCCGCGACGGTGCGGTGCACGTTCGCCGACGGAACCGAACGCGAAGCCGTGTTTGCCGGTGACGACTCGCGCGCCGAGCTCGTGTTCGACGAAGCGTCGCCGATCGTCCGAGCCGAGATCGATCCCGAACGTCGCTACGCGCTCGACCTCGACTTCACGAACAACGGCCATGGGGTCGACGCGGACTGGACACCCGCCGCACGCCTCGGCACGACGATGCTCTTCTGGATGCAGACCCTCGTCGGAGCGCTCGCGTCGCTCGCGTGATCGGTCGCGTAAACCGTCGCGTCAGACGCGCCACGCCGCCTTGTAGCTCAGCCCGAGATTCAGGATGCGGTGCAGGAGCGCCGGGTAGTCCATCCCCGCCTTGTGCGCCGACTCGGCGAAGTCTTCACCGTCGGCGAG